>CANFVD010000010.1 GCA_947450345.1 Actinomycetota bacterium | reverse complement strand
GGCAAAATCTTCTGCCGATAGCCAGTGGCAAAAAGGTAAATGATTTCCTATGGCGAGGCGTCCGAGATGGTTCTGGCCGCTACGCCACGAAACAACTTCGCAGCGGGCACTCACGTCTTCGGAGAAGACAAACTCTAGTGGCGGTAGCAAGTCGGTGTCTCTGCTGAATAGGACGCCGATGTCGTAGCGCTGCCGCACCGCCATGGTGGCAAAGTCAACCGCCAATTGAACATCAATACCTTTTTCGCTTGGCGCCGTTGCCTTTTCATTGGCTTTCGGATAGCGCAACGGCCGAGTTACCACGACTACGCGCGAGTCCTTCTGCCAGTGTCGTATTTGAGATCGCGCGGCGGAATAACCGGTGGGGTCTTTCGTGGGGTTCGGCAAACCGCGATAGATGCGAACTTCGCTCAGTACGCGCCCCGGCAGCCCTCGCGTGAGCAACAGCTGGGCCAGGCGAAGTGGGTCAAACTGCCCGGCGGAAACGGATTGTGCCTCGCCGCCGAAGAATAGGTCGCGCGCACCCCGAAAGGCATTTTGGTAGTCGATGAAAACAATGACACGTTGCATCGAGCACGGCTTAAAAATAATCCCCGGCAGTGCAGGCAAGCCTGGACGCCGGGGAGGAGTAGCTTAATTTTACCACACTTACACCGCCATGTCGTGAGTTGTGAGTAGTTGTCAACGCACTTTAGGGCCACGTGCTGGGGCACCGTCTGAACTATGCACAGGACTCCACTGGTGCGAGGAAACTACCGATTGCCCTTAGCGCGGTTGTGCGACTTGCACAGCATTTGGCAGTTCTCGGGCGAGGTCGCTCCGCCTTTGCTCCAGGCCGCCACGTGGTCGGCGTCCATGTCGTCGAGTTTCCACATTTTGGATTTGCTGGCGTCGTGACCGAGGGCACATAGCGGGCAGTTTGATGCGCCCGCGGCTTCGGCGGCCGCGGTCTGGCGCGCATAGGTGGACTTCTTGGTGGCGTCGTCAAAGACGCGCACCTCAATGAGGCGCGTGTCTAGCGAACCACCCAGCACAAACTCCCAGATGCCTTTGCGGCTCTTCACGTACGGGTCGCCATAGAGTGCCTGCACTTGGGCCGAAATTTTCTTGGGGTCGTAGGCCGTGCGGTGGTGTGCCTCGTAGAGGCGACCCCACTCGAGCCCGCACATTTCTTTCTCCACATCGATGAAGACGGATGACACCCAATCGATGACCGACGTGAAGTACGCCGACACTTCGGTGATGGTCTTGTCGTTGCGGTGTTGGCTCATGTAGCCGCCGATGTTGTCCGTGCCTTTGCTCACCCACTCGAGGGCGCGCTCCCAAAAGTCTTGGCGGTTGGCCGAGCCAGAAACGTAGGCGCCCCACTTCATGATGTTGGCGTTCTGGCTGTTGCTGAACTCGGCCTTGCCGGCCGTCACGAACGGACCCGAATAGACGGCGTTGAGCAGTTCCTGATTGTTGAGCGGCACACCCACCGTGTTGATGGTCTTGAACCACTCCTTGATCTCGCTCTCGGTGCCCTCGCATTCGTAAACCAGAATCCGCGACTGCAGAATCGTCTCTTGCTTGTCTTTCGCCAAGCCTGAGAAATACTGCTCCATGCCGCGTTCGTCTTTGATCGCGAACTTGCCGGCGAGAAAACGGCCAAAGCTGGTGATGCGCTGCTGCCCGTCGAGCACCTCGAGGTTGTCTTCGCTCACCTTGTTGAAATAGATGAGGCCCAGCGGATACCCCTTGAGCAGCGAATCAACGACGGCTACGTCACGCTTGCCGTCGGCATAGATGTAGTTGCGCTGATACTCCGGCTGGATAGTCAGCCGCCCGGCCAGGCCGAACAGCCCCTTGCCCTCCAGTTCGTTGTAAACGAATCCCTCCGAGATTTCCTTGACGGTGTATTTGTTCAGTGATGTCTTCACTTGGCGGCCTTTCGGTGGCGGATAAAAATGCGCTTGTAGATCATCGTCGCGACATCGTTTAGGTACATTCCGGCTGTTGGATTGCCTGCCTGATAAGCCCCTTGACCGCCGGAAGCGTAGTACGCGTCAACAAATTCTTGGACAAGCCCAGGTGTCTTCTTGAACTCATCATCGACGAGGCCATTGTCACTCGTGCCAAGGATTTCGAACTGGTCCGGGTTGTATTTGGACAAGAAGCTGATGGGCACGCCCATCACGCCTTCGTGGTCACTGGGGATGGCGTCCGTATAGGGAACTTCAATGGCGTCGTAGTTGTCGTAACTCTGATAGCCAATGCCTTGCACTTCCTTATGCTTGCTGAACTTGATGTTGTCTGCCTCACTCATGAGCGCGAGCGGTTCGTGGCGCCGACCATGGTCAATGTTTGTAAACCAAATGACTCCCATAATGTTCTTGATGAATGCACCGTCTTCGCTAATTGTGAATGAACCCGCTAGCACTGGGTCAAACGTGGCCGTCGGCATGATCATGTTCATTCCGCCCCCGAATTGCTTCGTTCCCGGCCAAACAAGGTTTTCCTTGATGAGTGGGAAAACCTCTTTGTAGGTGATGGCGTTCATGTTGCCGAGAATGACGAAGGTTTTGTCCGCCTCGACAAGCCACGCAAGAAATTCGCGGAACAGCGAGAACGGCGGGTTTGTGATGATGATGTCGGCCTCGTCCCGCAAGGCCTTGATTTCGTCGCTGCGAAAATCGCCGTCTCCCTCGAGGTAGGTCCACTGCAGGTCATCCACATTGATTGCGTCATCTCCCGTGACGTCTCCCGTGAGTGTGAAGATCTTGCCGTTGGCCTGAGTCTTTACTTCATCGAAGTCGGGGCTGTCCATCTCAAAGAGCGTGGGTTGGTGGGGAATCGCCAACGGCTTGCTGTTAGGCGCATAACTGGTGCTTATGAGTTTCTTGAGCCCCAGCGTCTCAAAGTTCTGCGCGAAGTACTTGGTGAAGTTACTCCACTCCGGGTCATCACATGGCAGCAGAATCGTCTTTCCCCGAAATACGTCCGGGTTGAAGTCAAGGTACGCGTTCATCTCTTTTTGAATGTCGGCGAACTGCGTGTAGAACTCGTCGTTCTTCGCCCTCCTGGCGTTGCCCAAGTTGTCGTTGGCCACGGCATCCCCCTGCCATCGCGACCGGCGTCGCGATTAGGGGTTAAAAGTAGCGTTAAAACCTCAGGCTTTAAGGCTCTGGTTAAGCACGCGTGGAGCGGTAACGCTTGAGGCATGGATTCCCTCGCCTCGGCCGCCGCACAGATACTCGGCACACGCCTGCGCGAGCGCCGCACGGCCCTCAACCTGAGCCAGGAAGACGTGGCTCACATGTCGGCCATGCACGTATCCAACTACGGCAAAATCGAGCGCGGCCTGGCCAATCCCAACCTGCACACGCTGCTGCGTATCGCGAGCGTGCTCGAGGTTGATCCGGGTATTCTCATCGCCGGCCTGAGCGGCGACATGGTGACCGCGCGACCCCACAAGTTGACGGCAACTGAGCTGATTAGGGCACGACAAAACTGAGTTACCCGCCGATTAGGTTACAATTTTGGTTAGGACCAATCCACCCCTGTGGGTGAGGGAGGCCCTAGCCGCCCCCGGTCTCGACCGGGGGCCTTTTTTATGCCTGCAATCTCACAATTGCCCGCGGTTCCCCAGGCTTCGCGGCAACAACGCGTGCGAGAAGGGCTTCCCCAAAGAGGTCCCAGGTACGTGAGGGAACTATCTGTTCGGTCTTTGCCAATCCTGGATTGAGTCGTCGGTATGCCGCGTAGGCCACAAGGTCAGAAATCTGGATGAAGAAACTCGCCTGCGAGTCTCTTGGCATGGGATCCTCAACGAGCTGCGTGAACGGTGTCGAGAGTGCACCCGCTCCGAAACGAGACCCTGCGCTGAGTTGGCGGCGTGCCCAACGAGCTAGTTTGCGTATTTCATCGTTCTCGCCATCATCGTGGATGAGCTGAACGGTCGTGCTCCCCAAAGATTCACTCGTCCTCTGCAGTCGCTGCAGGACACGCACCCATGTCTGCCGAAACAGGTCAACGCCGGTAATTCTTCCCGTTTTGGAAGCAACTACGGCAAAGACGTGGAGGTGTGGATTCTCGGCAACAAATTTGACGTGGCCGCGAAAAATCAGGTGTCTCTCGCCCGGGGAAAGCTTGAGTTCTTTCAACGAGCCTGAGCCGCGCAGGAGATAGTTTGCTTTGATTTCAGCTCGAACGGGGAGACCAAACTTCAGCTTGAGCCGGCGACGAAACGCAATGTACTCGTCAAGCACCTCGGCCCAACGCGAACTGTTTACCACGAGACATCCGAGCGTGAAAGTGACAGACGATTTGTACGCGCCAAATCCAGTGTCACCCGACTCGTCAATGTAGGAATACAGGTGTCCGGGCTCTAGCGCTCTCACACATCGAACATAGCCACCCACGTGGACACTGAGTGCGGAGTTATTCCCACTCGATAGTGCCCGGCGGCTTGCTCGTCACGTCGAGCACCACACGGTTGACGCCAGCGACCTCGTTGGTGATGCGGTTCGAAATCTTGGCCAACAGGTCGTAGGGTAAGCGAGTCCAGTCGGCGGTCATGGCGTCTTCGCTCGAGACGGGGCGGAGCACGATGGGGTGACCGTAGGTGCGGCCATCGCCCATCACACCCACCGAGCGAACGTCGGCGAGCAACACCACCGGGCACTGCCAAATCTGGTCATCGAGACCGGCTGCGGTGAGCTCGGCCCGCACAATGGCGTCGGCCTCGCGCAACAGGTCGAGACGTTCCTGCGTGACCTCGCCCACGATGCGGATGCCCAGTCCCGGGCCGGGGAAGGGCTGACGGCCCACAATCTCGTGCGGCAATCCGAGCTGGCGACCAATGGCACGCACCTCGTCTTTGAACAGAGCGCGCAACGGCTCAACGAGCTCGAACTGCAGGTCGTCGGGCAGACCGCCCACGTTGTGGTGGCTCTTGATGTTGGCTGTGCCAGAACCGCCACCCGACTCCACGACGTCCGGGTAGAGCGTGCCCTGCACGAGAAAACGGATCGGCTCGCCGTCGGCCGCTGCTTCGGCGACAAGGTCGCGCTCGGCCTGCTCGAACGAACGGATGAACTCGCGGCCAATGGTCTTGCGCTTGTCTTCGGGGTCGGTCACGCCGGCGAGCGCCGTCAGAAACTGCTCGCGGACATCAACCGTGACCAGCCGGATTCCCGTGGCAGCCACGTAGTCTTCTTCGACCTGGCGACGCTCGTCTTGGCGCAGCAGGCCGTGATCCACAAACACGCACACGAGCTGATCGCCCACGGCTTTGTGCACGAGGGCTGCGGCAACGGCCGAGTCGACACCACCCGAGAGTCCGCAGATCACGCGGGCATCGCCCACCTGAGCGCGGATGTTGGCCACCTGCTGGTCGATGATGTTGCCGGGGGTCCAGTCGCCCGGAAGACCAGCGAGGTCGTGCAAGAAGTTCTCGAGCACGCGCTGCCCAAACTCGGAGTGCTTCACCTCGGGGTGCCACTGCACGCCGTAGAGGCGACGCTCGTCGTTGGCGAAGGCCGCCACCGGCGTGGCTTCCGTCGACGCGACCACTTCAAATCCGGCAGGGGCCGTGGCCACCTGATCGCCGTGACTCATCCACACGGTTTGATCTGTGGGCTGTCCGGCCACCAGCGGGTGCTCGCCCGGGGCGAGGTGCATGGGCGTTGCGCCGTACTCGCGCCCACCCGTCTGCGCAACGGTTCCACCAAGCGCCGCGGCCATCGACTGGAAGCCGTAGCAAATACCAAACACCGGAATGCCTAGGTCAAGGATTCCCGCGTCGAGCGACGGAGCGCCAGGCTCATAAACGCTTGAGGGACCGCCGCTCAGCACAATCGCCGCCGGATTCTTGGCGGTGACCTCGGCGGCAGAAATGGCGTGAGGAACAATCTCGGAATACACGCCGGCCTCGCGAACGCGGCGGGCAATCAGTTGCGCGTACTGTGCACCAAAGTCGACAACGAGAACGGGGCGGGGGTCGCTCACGCGCTCGCCTTCGGGGCTGCATTTGGCTCGCCTGCCGCCTCTGCGGACGGATTACCGTCCAGGTATTCGACCACGCGACGAGTGTTGATGCCCTCGAGGATGAACGAGAGCACGGGAACAATTCCGCCGAGCGCCAGAACGAAGAGACGCCCGTAGGTCCAGCGCATATATGTCCAAATCAGGTACGACGAGATGAGGTAGACCACATAAAGCCACCCATGGATGGTCACCACCACAATCGAGAGGTTGACGGCGGTCACCTCTTCGTGCGGTACCAGCCAGACAAGACCATAGGGGCCGGCCAGCTCGGCGTAGTAACCAAAGCCGTAGCGCAGAACCATTTCGACAACGAGCAGCAGTAAGAAAGAACCGGTGATGAACGACATCACCTGATAAAACTTGAGCGCGCGGGGAATCTTGGGGATATCAACAGGACGTGGAGCAAGAGGCATGTTGCAAGTTTAGTTGGCGCGTGACGCGTCTACGCCCGAGTCGTGCGTTCGCCAAAACGCCATTCGCTCGGCGTGCAGCCCACGTAGCGCCGGAAGGCACGCGTAAACGTGGTGACATCGCTGAACCCCAACTCGAACGCGATATCGGCGATTGAGGTGCTGGTGCGACCCGGATCGCTCAGCTCGTATTTCGCACACTCGATGCGCTCACGGCGAATGGTGTCGGCCGGCGATTCACCCGATGCCTCAAAGATTTCGTAGAGTCTGCGCCGCGACACAAAGTGTGCCTTGGCAACCGTCTCGGGTGAGAGGAAGGGCGAGCGCACGTGCACACGGATGAAGGACACCATGGCGACGTGCATCGCCTCCGCGGAACTTGGCAGCGCGGGCGCCGATTCCCACGCGGAACGCAGCATGGCCGATGCCAGCGAGGTCACCAGGGCCGACATCTCGGCCGCCCCCTCCTCGGAGACAGGCGAGCGCTGGGCCATGAACGACGTGACGAGCGACACGTAGGCGTCGCGCGCCGGGTTGAGCCCCGACAGGTGACGGCCGGCCGCGTGGTGCAGCACCTCGTCGCTCACCCCCAGCGCCTGCCGACTCGTTTGCAACACGATGTGGCGTTGGTTTGGCTCAATGTAGTTGAGCGTGAAGGGACGGTTTGTTTCGGTGAGTGTGACCGATCCAGGGCTGACCGTGGAGACGTTGTTGCCCTGCACCACCGAGCCGCGGGCATTCACCTGAAGCGAGATGTGGATGTCGTCGCTCACCGCGTGCGCCGCGAGTCGCTCAGTGCGATCAATCACGATGGCCTGAGAACTAATACCCGCAATGCTCACCTGATCGCTGAGCGTGCGCCAATCCATTTCGGCATTGAACGAGGTTGCCACACGCTGAAAGGTCAGCGGCACAAAGCTTTGGCTGGCGACGTCGAGCCACTCATCGGCGTTACGTGCCGTAATCACGCCCATAAGTGCACCTCTGTTTGAGTCGAAAGGGACCGCTCGTCTCTCACGCGTTGACTCCATTATCTTTCGTCGCGCTCCGCGGTCAAAGGGTGCGCGCACAAAACGCCGACTCAGGAGTGCCCCATCTGCCGAGCCGGCCGAGCTGACACGTCACTAGGGTGAAGCTCGCTACATCTATTACGTGTCGCCAAACAAGGAGGTTTGCCCCATGAGTCGAACATTTAAGGTTGCTGCCGTTCAAGCCGAGCCCGTCTGGCTGGACCTCGACGGAACCGTCGACAAGACGATCGAGATTATGAAAAAGGCTGCCAGCGAGGGTGTTGAACTCATCGCTTTCCCCGAAACCTGGATTCCCGGGTACCCGCAATTCCTGTGGACCGTTCCCGTTCCCGAGCAGATGCCCTACGTGGGCCGCTACCACGAGAACTCGCTCTCGGTGGATAGCCCCCAGATGATGCGCATCCGCGAAGCCGCTCGGGACAACAAGATTGCCATCATGACCGGCTACAGCGAGCGCGCGCACGGCACGCTGTACATGGCCCAGACCGCCATCGGCAAGAACGGTGAGATCCTGCTGCACCGCCGCAAGCTCAAGCCCACCCACGTGGAGCGCACGCTCTTTGGCGAGGGCGACGGATCCGACCTCAAGGTTGTCGACACCGAGTTTGGTCGCCTGGGCGGACTCAACTGCTGGGAGCACCTGCAGCCGCTGACGAAGTATGCCATGTACGCCCAGAACGAGCAGATTCACGTTTCGGGCTGGCCTAACTTTGGTTGCCTTGACATGGTTCCGGCACTCAGCCACGACGCCAACGTGTTTGGCGCATCCAAGGTCTACGCACTCGAGGGCAGCTGCTTCGTGCTGGCGTCAACGCAACTGATGAGTGACGAGGGCATCAAGACGTTTGCCCTGGCTGACGGTTCGATTCCGCCGATCTACAACGGAGGCGGCGGCTACGCCACCATCTTTGGTCCCGACTCGTCAGTTCTGTCGACGCCGCTTCCTCCCACGGAAGAGGGCTACGTTACGGCCGACATCAACCTCGACATGATTGCGTACGCCAAGAACGCTGCCGACCCGGGCGGGCACTACAGCCGTCCCGACGTGACTCAGCTGGTGTTCAACAACGCACCGCAGCGCGTCGTGATTGGTGACGGCAAGTTCGGCACCGAGATTGACTTCCCCGAGATGGCGAGTGCCGGAGAGGCTGCCGAGTAACACCGATGGTCAATCACAACCTCCCCTCGCGTAAGCCGCACGACTGGGTGCCGCCGGTACCCGCGTTTTCCGCGCGCATCTCGGAACCCGTTACCATCGCTTACTACGCCATCCAGGTCGGCAAGAATTCGGCCGACCTGGACGCGTTTCGCGCCTGGACGCGTGGGCTCACCGAAGGGGCGGCTGCGCCCGAGTGGCGAGACTGTGCCGAGTACACAGATGAGAACGGTCTACACACGTGGATGAGCATCTTCTACTGGCGTGCCGAACCCGACACTTATCGGGACTGGACCGCGCGACCCGACTATCGCGCGTTCTGGAATGACAGGGCCCGCCTCGAGGGCGACTCCGGCTACTTCCGCGAGGTGCTGCACGTGCCCAATGAGCGGATCGAAACGCTCTACTCGCACACGGACATGGACACCGGCGTTGGAGGAAACACTGGCGAGCACGAAGGCCCCATCCAAGCCCACAATTATTGGGGCTCGATGCGCGACCGTCTGCCCCTGTCTGGCACCGATGAGTTGGAACCTCCAGAGTTAATCACCGCTGCGGGAGATCCGACACGTCATCAAACTCGCGGCGCACGCGTCTCTCACGCCGGCGTGGCAAACCTTGCCACCATCCGGTCCGGACACCTCTACGGTGACGTGACCGGTCGCGAGCTCGAGGTTTTCGAGGGCGAGATCATGCCCTCGCTGCACGAGGGCATGGCGTATCTGCACGACAACCCCGTCGAGACCGGCTGCTACGTAGTTCGCGACATGACCGAAACCGACGGTGACGGGGTGCCCCGCAAGCGCGGTTTTGCCACGGCACACTTCGATTCGCTCACCCGGCTCGAAGACTGGGCGGAGTCTCACCCCACCCACCTGCGCATCTTTGGCCGCTTCATTGAACTCGCGACCGAGCTCAAGGGCGACATCAAACTCAAGCTCTGGCACGAAGTGACTGTTGTGCCCGCCGAGATGCAGGAGTTCGAGTACCTCAATTGCCACCCCGGAACGGGCATGTTGCCGTATGTCGCTGAGCTCAGCCCGGTGGCGTAGGCCAGCGAGCTAGCAACACACCTCCACCACGCCACCACAGTTCCAGCACGCCACTAACACCACACCACACCACACCACCACAGTAAGGAAAACACCATGATTGATTTCGAACTCAGCCCCGAACAGCGCAAGCTTCAGCTGGATGCTCGGGCATTCGCTCAGACGCACCTCGTGGGTCTGCGCGACAAGATGAAGGGTCTCGATGCGGCCGGCCGCTTTGAGGTCACGAAGAGCGCGTATGAAGCTGCCGTCAAGGCCGGCTACCTCAAGCTCCAGGTTCCGCCGCCGCTCGGTGGCAGCATGAACAGCCTCGTCGACGTGGCGATTGTGGCCGAAGAGCTGATCGCCGTTGAGTCGAGTCTCCCCCTGTCGGTGCTGTCCACCGGCCTCGGCATCATGGGCCTGCTGTTCTTCGGTACGCCCGAGCAGTACGAGAAGTTCCTGCCGCAGTTCGTCAACGGCGAGGGCGCTCCTCTCGCGGGCCTCTCGTTCAGCGAGCCCGACGGCACGGCCAACTACCACAACACCGACCCCAGCAAGGGTTTCCAGACCGAAGCCGTTCTCGACGGCGACGAGTGGGTCATCAACGGTCGCAAGATCTGGACTCCCCACGCAGCCGGCTGGAGTGGCAACAAGGCTGACCTCCTGGCCGTGGCCGCTCGTGTCGACAAGGGAAAGACGCCTCAAGAGGGTCTCTCCATGTTCCTGGTTCCCGGAAACACCCCCGGCATCACGATCGAAGAGAACATCGAAGCCGTGGGCCAGCCCGGGGCCGTGTGCTGCGTTGTCCGCTACGAGAACGTGCGCGTGCCCAAGTCGAACATCCTCGGCGAGGTGGGCATGGGAATCATGATTGCCGAAACCGCGTTCACGGCAACCGCCGGACTCGTGGGCATCATGGCCGTGGGTGTGGCTCGCAAGGCGTTCGGTATCGCCCTCGAGTTTGCGCGCACGCAGACGCGCGGTGGCTCGGTGCCGATCATTCAGCACCAGAACGTGGCAACAATCCTGGCCGACATGAAGGCCAAGATTGAGGCTGCCCGCTACCTCACGTGGAAGGCCTGCTGGAACTTCGACCGCTCGATGGGTCAGAACCAGGAACTCTCCATCATGAACAAGGTCTTCTCGTCTGAGCTCATGATTGGTGTCATCACCGACGCCATGCGCGTGGTGGGCGTTGAGTCGTACCGCCAGCACACCGGACTCATGGAACTCCTCCAGGACGCCATGGTCTACCCGCTGTTCGACGGCGGAAACGTGGGCGTTCGTCGCCTGCAACTGCAGCGCATCCTCTCAGCCGAGGGATACGACCCCATGGCCGCGGCCGAAGCTCAGTTCTAGGAGAACGCCATGACAAAAATCACCCTCATCGGTGGCCCGACGGCGCTCATCGACATTGACGGCTTCACGGTCGTCACCGATCCCACGTTCGATGCACCTGGGGAGTACCCCATTCCCGGCGGTGTGCTCGTCAAACAGAGTGGCCCGGCGATTGCCGCCAGCGACCTTCCTGCTCTCGACGCCATCGTGCTGTCTCACTCGCACCACCCGGACAACCTGGACACGTCGGGAGCAGCCCTGCTGCCCTCGGCGACGAAGGTGCTGGGCACGTCGATGGCAGCCGAGCAGTTCTCGCTCGTGACGGCTCTCGAGCCGTGGCAGTCGGTGTCTCTCACCGGCGCCAACGGCAAGGACGTGACCATCACGGCCGTGCCGGCGCGACACGGACCGGTCGGTTGCGAGGAAATCACGGGCATCGTCACCGGTTTTGTGATCGAGTCGGCCGGTGCCGGCACGATCTACATCAGCGGTGACAACGCAGCCCTCGAGCTCGTTGACGAGGTCGCCGCACGCTTTCCGAACGTGAGCGTGGCGGTGCTGTTCACCGGAGCTGCTCGCGTGGGCCTCTTCGACAACGCGCCGCTTACCCTCACAGCCGAGATGGCTGTTGAGGCAGCGACAAAGCTGTCGGGCGCGTCCATCTTCCCCGTGCACAGCGAGGGGTGGGCCCACTTCAGCGAAGACCGGGACCTGCTGGTCGCCGCCTTCGACAAGGCGGGCCTCGGCAATCGTCTGCTGCTGGTTGCGCCGGGAGCATCCGTCACCGTTAGCTAGCGCACCTCACTCATCAGCGAGGCGCACACTCTTCAGCGAGGCGCCGTGCCGCACAGTTACGCGGTTACGGTGTCTCGCTGAATGTGTATGTGCCGTCTTCGGCGAAGTTTGACTCGCCGAAGGGCGTGTGTGGCGTGCGATCCACACCGAACGAGAACACGTCGGGGCGCGCGTAGTGGCCCGAGCCGTCGGCAAAGAACTTGGCGAACGGGATCAGCGACATGTCAAGGTCGGCGTAGATAATGGCCTCGTCGTCGCGGTGCGGTTCGACCATCCACTTTCCGTTGGGCGCGATAAAGCCGGTCATGCCGCCGCCCACGGTGGGGGCATCCGGACCCGCGGGGACACCCAGGCGCTCCACGATTTCTTCCGAGATGCGGCCCTGAACCACGATCACGAAGGTCTGGGAGCAGATGGCGTGAGCCTGGGCGAGCGTGCCCGAATAGTGGTCGAAGTCATCGGCGTTGGGGTCGGCGTGCGTGGCGTTGATTGCCGGCCACGCCGCAATGTGAATCTGCTCTCCCAGAGCGGCCAGCGCGTACTTGTTGAGGTCCATGCTGTGTTCGAAGCAGATGAGACCTCCGACCTTGGCAAAGCCGGTGTCGATGACAAACACGTCACGGCCATCGCCGCGACCCCACACCGTGCGCTCGGCGTTGGTGGGGTGAAGCTTGCGGTGCTTGGCCACGAGTTCACCCGTGGGCGAGAACCACGCCTGCGTGTTGTAGAGCGTGCCACCCTCGCGTTCGTCGACACCGAGACACACCCACACTCCCGCGCGGCGACAAGCGTCACCGATGGCCTGCGACTCCTTGCTGGGCAGTTCGATGGAGTTCAGGTACAGCTCGCGAAAGAAGGGCGCCGCATACTTTGTCGTGTGTGACCAAATCCAGTGCGGGTATCCCGGCAGGAAGGTCTCGGGAAACGCCACGAGTTTGGCACCCGCGGCCCCGGCTTCCTCAATCAGCGCGATGGTCTTGTCGACTCCGGCCGAGAGATTGAGAAAGGGTGCCGCCGCGTGTACCGCTGCGACCTTGACGATTTGCGAGAGTTCATCCATGCAAACACCCTAGGTTTCTTCTCGCCGTCCGCACAAGGCAAATTGTGCAGGGTCGACTATTCGACAGGAGCCTCGTCGAGCTCGCGCTGGCGGGCATCCTTGACCAGCCGGTACCAGATGAACATCGCGAAGCCGGCGAAGACCACCCACTCGATGGCGTAGAACACGTTCAGCCAGTTGAGCGATGCGTCGGTGATGACCGGCACAGATTCAATTGTTTCGAGACCGGCGAGCGGCTCATCCAGCACGAGATACCCCTCGTAGTAGGGCGGTGCCGTCTCCGGCCAGATGTTCGCGAGGGCGGCCACCGACATCCGGGTGAGCTCGTTGGGATCGGCATCGGGCGCCGGGGGCACGGGTTCCTGTGTGGGCATGTAACGCCCCATGATCGGCAAGAAGGCCTCGACTGTCAGAGAGTCACGAATTACGGCCACAGCTTTATCGGCGTCCTCACGCGTGGGCGCCCAGCCGAGGGCGGCCGAGAGCGACGCACTTTCATTGTTGGAGAAGGTGTTGAGGCGTCCAATGACCCAATATCCATCCGCGCCAAAGTTGAGGCGGTTGGCGAGCACCATGACACTGCTGGTGTCGAGCTGCGCCTCGACAGTGATGCGCCGAGCGGCGGCGTCCTCGGTCATGTGTTCTCCCGGACTGGCCAGCGTCGACAACGGCACGGCTCGCTGATCCGGGATGCTGTTTTGCGCGGCGCTCACCACCGCGCGCTCCACCTGCCACTTACCGAGCCAGGCGAACAGGGCGGCGACAGCTAGCACAAAAACAAGCATGGCAATCCAGCGCGGACGGCGAGCTACCTGCCAAAACGTCATGCGAAACCATCCTTGCCCACCGCGGCGTCGGCCACCTGGTGCCAGGCCGCTTCGGCTTCGACGTCGTTGGAGGTTTGTTCGGCGGCCAATTCGGCCGTGGCACGCGCGGTGTACTCGGCAATCTCCGTGGCCACGCGCGCGGAGTTCCACCCGAGCTCCCCGGCCATGAGGGTGGCCGTGCGTTCGGCCGCTTGGATGGCGCGGTCGCGGGACTCAAAGACAAGCCGCGTGCGCCGCATGAGAACGTCGTCAAGGTGTAGCGCCATTTCGTGACGCGCAGCAAACACGACCTCAACCTCGCGATAGTCCTTGGTCCCCGGTAGGCACGTGGCCAGCGCGGGATCTGCTTCAATCATTTCGACGAGGGTCTCGATGTCGGTTCCGTAACGGCCCAGAAGTCGAGTCACCTGGTAGGCGCTCAGACCGGTGCGACGGGCCCACTCGCCCGCCCGATTCACGGCGGCCGCGTATCCGTCGCCGCCCAAGAGGGACACCTTGGCCGTCACGGATTCCGCAACGTGTTCCGACTCTCCCGCGGGGAATGTGGCCACGGCAGCGTCCACGGCATCCTTGGCCATGATGCGATAGGTGGTCCACTTGCCTCCCGCCACAATGGTCACCCCGGGTGCGGGGTTGGCCACAACGTGCTCGCGCGACAGTTTCGACGTCTCATCTGAATCACCGGCCAGGAGGGGGCGCAGACCGGCGTAAACGCCCACCACGTCGTCGTGCGTGAGTGGCGTGGCAACGACCTTATTGATGTGGCCGAGGATGTAGTCGATGTCGGCACGCGTTGCCACGGGGTGAGCCGCGTCGAGTGTCCAGGCGGTGTCGGTTGTGCCGATGATCCAGAAGCGGCCCCACGGAATGACAAACAACACGCTCTTCTCGGTGCGCAACAGGAGTCCCATGAGCGAGTGGAACTTGTCTTTCTCCACGAGAATGTGCACGCCCTTCGACATGCGCACCTCAAAGGTCTCGGGGTCGCCGATGAGATTCTGCAGTGAGTTGGTCCACACGCCGGCGGCCACGACCACCTGCTTGGCGCGTACCTCGAAAATCTCGCCCGTCATGTTGTCGCGTGCCCGCACGCCAATCACGCGGTCTCCGTCGCGGAGCAGGTCCTGCGCAAAGGTGCGCGTCGCCACGTGGGCACCGTAGTGCGCAGCCGTGCGCGCCAAGGTGGCCGTGTAACGGGCGTCATCCACGTGGCCGTCGTAGTAGGTCATGCCACCAACCGTGGCGTGCTCGGCGAGTCCGGGCGCGGCCAACATCACCTGACGCTTGCTGAGGTGGCGGTGGTGGGGCACTCCGGGAAGGCGGCCTCCCAGGTACGACATGCCGTCGTAGAGCAGCATGCCCGCGCCGATGTAGGCACGTTCCCACACGTGGTGGTGGACGGGGTAGAGAAAGCGGATGGGCGTCACCAGGTGGGGAGCGATGTCCTGCAGGAGAAGACCGCGCTCACCGAGTGCCTCACGCACCAGACCGAAATTGAGCTGCTCGAGGTAGCGGATTCCGCCGTGCACGAGCTTGCTGGAGAGTCCCGATGTGCCGCTAGCAAAGTCACGCGCTTCGAGAAGACCTACATTCAGTCCCCGTGTTGCCGCATCGAGGGCGGCTCCCGTGCCCACGATTCCCGCGCCCACCACGAGGATGTCGAGCTCTTGGCTCGTCATCGCTTCGAGCGCGCGTGCTCGCGTTCCCTCGTTGATTCCGAACGTCGAGGCGCCGGTCATTACTCGGCCGATCGAATGACCGCAGTACTGTCGCCGCTGTACGGCGCCACCACAACCTCGACCTTTTGAAACTCCTTGATGTCGGAGTAGCCGGTGGTCGCCATCGAGCGGCGCAGAGCGCCAATCAGGTTGACGGTTCCGTCGGAGGCGTGAGCCGGACCGTTGAGAATCGCTTCGAGCGTGCCCACCTGGCCCACGCGCACGCGTTCGCCGCGAGGCAGTTCGGCGTGGTGCGCCTCGCCACCCCAGTGCCAGCCGGCGCCCGGTGCCTCGGTGGCGCGCGCGAGGGCGGCCCCCAACATGACGGCGTCGGCGCCGCACGCGATGGCCTTGACGATGTCTCCTGAGGTGCCCAATCCGCCATCGGCAATCACGTGCACGTAACGGCCGCCGGATTCGTCGAGGTAATCGCGACGGGCCTCGGCCACATCGACAACCGCCGTGGCCATGGGTGCGTGAATGCCGAGCGTGGCACGCGTGGTGGAGGCGGCACCGCCACCAAATCCCACAAGCACGCCGGCGGCTCCGGTGCGCATGAGGTGTGTTGCCGCGCGGTACGTGGCCGCTCCACCCACAATGACGGGAACATCGAGTTCGTAGATGAATTCCTTGAGGTTGAGCGCCTCGTCCTGAGCCGACACGTGTTCGGCCGACACCGTGGTGCCGCGAATCACGAACAGATCAACGCCGGCCTTCACGACCGTCGAGTAGAACTCCTGAGTGCGCTGCGGCGAAAGGGCCGCGGCAACCGTCACACCAGCAGCGCGAATCTCGGCGATCCGCTCGGTGATGAGCTCGGCCTTGATGGGCTCCGCGTAAATCTCCTGCATGCGGCGCACGGCGCGCTCGTGGGGAAGATCGCGGATCTCGGCGAGCACTGACTCGGGCTCGGCGTAACGCGTCCACAGGCCCTCAAGGTTGAGCACACCGAGGCCACCCAATCGGCCTATGGCGATTGCCGTCGCCGGTGAGACCACGGAATCCATGGGTGCGGCCAGCACGGGAATATCAAACTGGTAGGCGTCAATGCTCCACGTCGTGCTCACATCGCGGGGGTCACGCGTGCGTCGCGACGGAACTACGGCGATGTCGTCGAACGCATAGGCGCGACGTGCGCGTTTTCCGCGCCCAATTTCGGTTTCCACGGTTCTAGCCTACCGACCGCTCAACAAAGGGCGAGTTAGTGAAGTTTGCTGCACCAATTGGCTACAGTGGAGCCGGGGGAATCGAATGATGCTCCCGTAAATCACAAACCAATAGGAGCACGCAAATGAGTACCCCCCCCCCCCTCAGGTAAGAAGAAGACAAGCGTCATTGGCTGGGTAGCTTTAGGGCTTTCCGTCCTCGGCTTCATCTTTGCCGTTATCCCCGGACTTTCCTTCGTCGCGTGGCCGCTCATTGCGGCCGCGTTTATTGTTTCCATCGTGGCCCTTGCCAAAAAGGGTTCCGCGAAAGCTTTCCCCGTCATCGCCCTCGTGCTGAGCGTTATCTCAGGTATCGTGGCGCCGATTGTGTCCATTGCCACGGTAGTCAACGTTGCAGCAGACAACACAACGGCAACGGTAGATGAAGCAACCACAAAGATTGGCGAAGTTGTCAAGACCGACAGCGGTCTCAACGTTACGGTCAGCGCCGTGACCTGCGGCCTCGCAACGGCACCGAACACCTTTGAAGGTCTCGACCCGGTCGTTCCGCAGGGTCAGTTCTGCCAGATTGACTTCACGGTTGAAAACGCTGGGGACAAGGAAGCCATCTTGTTCCCCAACTACTTCGGGGGCTTGATTGGCGACGTGCAGTACGCCGCGGACTCGTCTTCGTCGAAGTTCACCGGGGACAACTCGATGTCGATCACACTAAACCCCGGACTTTCGGTGACCGGTGTTGCGTTTGTTGACATTGCTGCTGGACAGACACTCGACGCCATTACTTTCTCGGATGGCATCCTCGGAAGCGAGATTTCGATCCTGAACAAGTAGTTTCTCTGAGAGTTGTGGGGGATGAGGTTTACCTCATCCCCCACAACTCGTTAACTGCGAGCCACGCGTTAGCGACGGTAGTTGGGCGCCTCAACGATCATCTGCACGTCGTGCGGGTGCGATTCCTTGAGCCCGGCCGGCGTGATGCGCACAAACTTGCCCTTGGTCTTGAGCTCGGGAATGGTGCGCGCGCCCACGTAGAACATGGTCTGGCGCAGTCCGCCGACGAGCTGGTAAGCCACGGCCGCGAGAGGACCGCGATACGCCACGCGACCCTCAATGCCCTCGGCAATGAGTTTGTCGTCACTGGGCACGTCCGCCTGAAAGTAGCGGTCCTTCGAGTACGAGGTGCGCTCACCGCGCGTCTGCAGCGCACCGAGTGAACCCATGCCCCGGTACATCTTGTACTGCTTGCCGCCCTCGAACACCAAGTCTCCCGGGCTCTCGTCGCAACCGGCAAAAAGCGATCCGAGCATCACCGAGTCGGCACCCGCAACGAGCGCCTTGGCGATGTCACCGGAATACTGCAGGCCGCCGTCGGCAATGACGGGGATACCCTTGGGCCCGGCCGCCTTGGCTGCTTCGTAAATGGCCGTGATCTGAGGCACGCCCACACCGGCGACCACGCGCGTCGTGCAAATGGAACCCGGCCCCACTCCCACCTTGATGGCGTCGGCACCGGCATCGATGAGCGCCTTGGCGCCGGACTGCGTGGCGATGTTGCCGCCAATCACGTCGACGCCGGCAAAGGCTTTGTCCTTCTTGATGCGACGAATGATGTCGAGCACGCCCGCGCTCTCTCCGTTGGCCGTGTCCACCACGAGAACGTCCACACCCGCGTCGAGAAGCAGGGTGGCGCGGTCCCAGGCATCGCCAAAGAAACCGATGGCCGCACCCACGCGCAGTCGTCCGGCGTCGTCTTTGGTGGCATCCGGGTACATCTCCGACTTGTCGAAGTCTTTGGTGGTGATGAGTCCCGTGAGCTTGCCGGCCTTGTCGATGATGGGAAGCTTTTCAATCTTGTGCTTGGCCAGCAGCGACATGGCCTCTTCGCGACTCACTCCCACGGACGCGGTCACCAGGTTCTCATGCGTCATAATCTCGCGCACGGTGATGTTGGGCTTGTCAGCATCCGGCACAAAACGCATGTCGCGATTGGTGACGATTCCCACGAGCAAACAGTTGGCATCGATGACGGGGAGGCCGCTCACGCGGAACTGACCACATAGGGCGTCGACGTCGGCGACGGTCGCCTCGACCGTGGTCGTAACCGGATTCGTGATCATGCCCGATTCCGAGCGCTTCACCTTGTCGACCTGGCCCGCTTGATCCTCAACCGAGAGGTTGCGGTGCACGATACCGAGGCCACCCTGACGAGCCATGGCGATGGCCATGCGCGATTCGGTGACGGTATCCATGGCGCTCGAGACGAGTGGCCGGGCCACACTGATGCGGCGCGTGACACGTGACGTGGTGTCGGCTTCCGAAGGAATGACGTCGGTCAAACCCGGGAGCAAGAGCACGTCGTCATAGGTGAGTCCTACAAAACCAAAGGGATCGGCCTCAGCCATGATTCTCCGTATCTCGAGCGATTCGCCTCACTACCTAATGTTAAGGCCCGAAAGTGACGACGCCCACACGCGCGTCATACGCCATGCGGCCCGCAGGGCCGATGTACTTGATGGCGCGGTTGTCCTTGAGAACCGTGAGGCACTCGGCGAAATCGGTGCACACCACGTCGCCCGTGGTCACCTGCTCGAGGCCGCGAATCAGCGACGGGCCGGCGTCATCGTTAGCCACGGTTGCTGCGAGCGCCAGGGCGATGACGAGCTGGTAGCTCTCGGCGCCGTAAGTGAACTCCGTCAGGAACGGGTTTGAGGACTTAAGGCGCGTGATGAATTCCGCAGTGGGCACAGCCGGTGCACCGGCCTTGCGGGCCGCCGCCGAACTCGCGGCACTCTCTGCGGGTTTCGGTGCTTCGGCGCTGGCCGACGTGGTCGCCTTTGCGGTGGGCTTGGCCGACGCCGTTGCGGCCGGGGCGCTGGCATCCGGATACGGCTTCACCGTGGGCTCCGCAATGTTCTTGTCAGTACCAATGGCGAGCAGGGCAATCTTGGCCGTCGTGGCAACCTCGAGCAGGCTCGTGGCCGCTGTCGGATTTGCCGCCACGATGACGGCATCGGCCTTGACCGCACCGGCTGCCTCCGTGAGTGTGGCCGGGAGGTCGTCAGCCCGGTGCCAGATCATGACGACGCCACCGAGCACACCACCGGCGTCGTTGACCTCGCGCGCAGCGAGTTCAGTGCCCGCCTCTTGGGCCGGCGCGAAGGCGGACAAATCTCCCGCGGTTTCGAGCAGGTCCACAATGTTCAGCGTCTTGTCACCGAGCGGTGTCGCCACGGCAGTAGGCGTGGGTAGGGCCGAACCGGCTGAGGCGCATCCGGACATCGCAACCATGGCCACAAGAAGGCCCGAGGCAATGAGCAAACGACGTGGCATGCGGTTCCTATTCGGGTAAAGGCTCGGTTATTTCTTCCACCCTATTGCCGCGGGTGGCCTTGCCTCGCCCGCCCCGCTTACGCGCCTGCCGCAACATGTCGGTCGTGAGCAGAACGAGAGCACACCACACGAGGACGAATCCCGCCCATTCGAGAGGCGGCATGACCTGATGGAAGAAGAAGATGCCCAGAAGAAAACTGCTCACCGGGGTGAAGAACTGAATCAGCCCGATGACCGACAGGGGGAGTCGTTTAGCCCCGGCGGCGAAGAGCAGGAGCGGTATCGCGGTGAGGACCCCCGAAAACATCATGAGTGTGGCGTGCCACCCACCGAGGTCGAAGAGTCCGATACCGGCCACCCGGCTCACCACGACAAACTGTACGAGGGCGATGGGCAAAACCCATGCCGTCTCAAAAGCAAAACCTTCAATCGCGTTCACGCGTCCCCCCAGTCGCTTCTTCACGAGACCGTAGAAGCCGAACGAAATAGCGAGCACCAGTGGAATGGCAAGAGTCAGCAACGAAATTCCGAACGACATCACCACCACGGCCACGGCACCGATTCCCACCGCCACCCACTGCAGCCGGCGCAGTCGTTCGCGGAAATACAGCACTCCCAGCGCCACGCTCACGAGCGGGCTAATGAAATAGCCCAGGGATGTCTCCACGACCAGATTGGCATCCACGGCCAGGATGAACACTTCCCAGTTGATAAAGATGAGGAGCCCGGCGAGCCCCAGCCCCAAAACAACGCGCGGTTGCTTGGTGACCGCCCAGACGTGGCGCCACGACCGCGTCACCGTGATGAGGAAGAGACAAAAGAGCAGCGAGAAGACGACGCGGTAGACCACCACTTCGAAGGGATTCGAGGGCAGCAACGCGGCAAAGTACAGGGGGAAGAGACCCCACACGGCATACGCACCAAAGGCGAAGGCCAGTCCAGTTCCCAGCGACGAAGACGGGGTCTTCACGCCGCTCGTCGTTGCCACCCCCCGAGCCTACGGCGTGTGATGAGTGGCACACACAACAAAACCCCGGTCCTCACGGACCGGGGTTTTGCGAAGAGAACGTCGTGGTTAGGAAACGACGATGGCCAGCACGTCGCGAGCCGACAGCACGAGGAACTCCTCGCCGCCGTACTTCACTTCGGTGCCACCATACTTCGAGTAGAGAACCTTGTCGCCCACCGAAACATCCAGGGGGACACGGTTTCCGTTGTCGTCGATTCGGCCGGGGCCTACAGCCACAACCTCGCCCTCCTGGGGCTTTTCCTTTGCGGTGTCGGGGATAACGAGACCCGACGCGGTAACCTGCTCCGCTTCGACCTGCTTCACAACGATGCGATCTTCGAGCGGCTTAATTGCAACCGACACGGTTGACCTCTTTCTGTTGAAAAAAAATCACTGAATTAGCACCCGACGGGTGCGAGTGCTAATGACGAGTTTAGAACGTCAACTGGCACTCACGCAAAGCGAGTGCCAATGTGCCCTGCTGGCATCGCTCGGTAGAGGCGCGATTCGGGACCGCGCGAAGAACGCTACGGCGACTACCGTTGAGGTTATGGAGGCGAGCGAACTGGCACAGTTGCTCACACCCGAAGCCCTCCGACTGCTTGCCGACCTGCCGCCCTACGAGAACGAGACCGACGTGCTCGCCCTCGTCAGCCGTTTACGCAAAGAGGGCCACGCGCCGGGACTCGTGGCCACGGTGCTCACTCAGGCGCGACTGCGCAAGAAAGCGGTGGCCAAGTTTGGGCCCTTTGCCGCGCGTCTGCTCTTCACCCAAGCTGGGCTGGAGCAGGCCACTCGACTGGAGGTGGCCGCCCAGCACGCGGGCCGCTTTGCGGCAGCGGGCTGTCACCGCGTCGCCGACCTCGGCTGTGGACTCGGTTCAGACTCCCTCGCGCTCGCCAGTCTCGGAATGTCGGTTCTCGCGGTTGAGCGCGACGACGTCACGGCAGCCCTCGCCGCCTACAACCTGAGTTCATTCCCTGAGGTGCACGTTGAGCTGGGCGAGGTAACCGACGCGAACCTCGCCGATGTCGACGGGGTCTTTCTCGATCCCGCCCGCCGCACTTCGGGACACAACAACACGACTCGTCAGTTCAACGTCGACGACTGGTCTCCTTCACTGGACTTTTCCCTCGCCTCGGCGCGAGCCTCGGTGGCGGGCGGCATCAAGCTCGGGCCGGGCACCGATCGCGAGCTCATCCCGTCTGACGCCGAAGCGCAGTGGATTGCGGTGGGCGACGACGTGGTGGAGATGGGGCTCTGGTTTGGGCGCGCGAAGCGCGCGGGCATCTCACGCTCGGCACTCATCCTGACGCCCGAAGGAAACCACGAACTGGTCGCCGAGGGCGACGCACCCGACGCACCCGTCGGGGAACTGGCGCGATACGTTTACGAACCCAACGGTGCCGTAATTCGCGCCCATCTCATCGGCGAGGTGGCGCGCAGTCTCGACGGGCACATGCTCGACGGCACCATCGCGTACATCACGACAGATACCCCCGCGATTACCCCGTTTGCCCGCGGATTCGAGATTCTCGAATCCACAAACGTAGATGCGCGTGCCATTTCTCGTGTGCTCGCTGCGCACGAGATCGGTCGGGTCGAGATCAAGAAGCGCGGCATCGACATCGACCCCGCCGAGTTCCGCAAGAGACTCACCCTTACGGGCTCCCGTGACGGCGTCGTCATCCTCACCCGCGTGGGGGGAAAGCGTCTCGCGCTCATCGCGCGCCGGCTCACTGAGCCGGGCGCGGATTAAGAGACGTTGGCGTACTTGAGGCTACCGACGGCAATAAGCGGAATCAGAACAAGGAACAGAAGAACGAAGAAAACGGCCAGCACCGACAGGCCCAGGAGACAGTAGCCCACAACAAGGCCCGCAACGGCAAAGCCACGGCCCGATTCACCGGTTCGCTTGATCTGGCTGAAGCCGATGTGGCTGAGCACAATTCCGGGGATGATCGTGATGCCGGTCGCTACGCCCGACACGCTCAGGATGAACCCGACGAGCGCCATGGTGTTGAGCGGCGAGGTGGAGATGGTGCTGGTGCTGGTCTTGGTTGCAGGAGTATTCGTCATGTGACAAGCCTATGGCCGGTCGGCGACACACAAAACGCCCGCCATTTCTGACGGGCGTTCTGAAGAGCCGATGCTTACATCGAGCCCGATGCGGAGCCGGCAGCGGCCAGCGCTATCACGGCCACAATTCCAATGATGAACTGGAGGACGGTGAGTCCGATGCCGACCCAACCGGTGATAACACCGGTGAGTGCCAGCTGACGACCACCCTCGCCACGCTCCTTGATCTGCTTCATGGCAATGTGGCTGCAGATCACGCCGGCGATGCTGAATGCTCCAGCGAAACCAAACGTAAACCATCCCCACGAAATGACGTTGAGCAAACCAAACAGCGACAGAACCATTCCCACAATGCTGAGAGTGTTGGTCTTTGCTACGGGAGTTGCACTAGACATGACTTTCCTTTCGTTTCTGTGGTGAAGACAAGTACCACCACGCCCACACTTTGGCAGGGGAAAAGCAGAGTGTCAACCGTGTTGGCACAATCTTCGACAAGCGTTCTCTTGGCTGTTACTGAACCTGAACGTGGGTCGCGGGCAGCGTAGAGTCGGCCCCAAAGTCCAGCGACGAAGCGCCGTGCCCCGCCATAATCAGCTCGGCGCCCAGCGCGGCAATCATGGCGCCGTTGTCGGTGCAGAGGCTAAATTCCGGGATGCGCAGGTCGATTCCCGCCGCGTCTGCTCGCTGCTGCGCGACCTCGCGTAAGCGGCGATTGGCGGTGACTCCCCCGCCCAGGAGCAAGCGAGGCATGCCGAGATCCACGCACGCGGCGATGGCCTTGGCGGTGAGCACATCAACGACGGCTTCGCGAAAACTGGCCGCCACGTCTCCCGCGGGAATGGGCTCACCGGCATCCCGTCGAATCTCCACCCAGCGCGCCACCGACGTTTTGAGACCCGAGAACGAGAAGTCGTAGCGGTGCGCCGCCATGTCTTTGGGCAGGGTGAGTCCGCGAGGAAAACGGATGGCGTTGGGATCACCCTCGGCGGCGAGCCGATCGATCTCGGGGCCACCGGGATAGGGCAGACCGAGAATGCGAGCCACCTTGTCAAACGCCTCGCCCGCAGCGTCGTCGATGGTCTCGCCGAGCAGCTCCACATCGCTCACCATGTTGCGCACTCGAAGAAGAGAGGTGTGACCGCCAGAAACGAGCAAGGCGATAGCCGGCATCTCGAACGGCCCCTCGGGACCCAACACATCGGCGCCCACGTGTCCCACCAAGTGATTCACCGCATAAATGGGTGTGTTCAGCGCAACGGCGAGCGCCTTGGCGGCCCCGATGCCCACCATGAGCGCGCCGGCGAGGCCCGGTCCGCTGGCCACGGCAATCGCGTCGATGTCGGCGAGCGAGACTCCCGCTGTCGCCACGGCCTCGCGAATCGCGGGCTGGAGGGCTTCGAGGTGCGCTCGGGCAGCCACTTCGGGAACCACTCCGCCGTAACGCGCGTGCTGCTCCATCGACGACGAAATCACGTTGGCCAGCAGCTGCCGGCCGCGCACGATACCCACGCCCGTTTCGTCGCAGCTCGACTCAATACCGAGCACCACGGGATCCGTGCGATTGGCCACCTCGGGCAACCAGCCGTCGCGGGGGCTCAACACGCGCCCTCCATCTCGTCGCCCGGCGATTGGCTGCCCGGCCGTCCGGAGGGGCCGAGGTCCCAGCGCATCATGACGGCGTCCACGTCATCCGGCTGGTAGTAGCCCGCACGCACGCCCACGGGGATGAAGCCGAGGTCGCGATACAGCGCCTGGGCAACGGCGTTGTCAGCACGCACCTCGAGAAATACGCGCGTTGCCGCGCGACGTTGCGCCTCGGCAAGGAGTTCCGTCATCATTTCGCGGCCGAGGCCCTGCCCGCGCATCTCGGGCGAGACAGCAATCGTTTGGATGTCTCCGTCGCCGGAGCCCGGGGGACACAGCAGGCCGGCATACCCCACGACGACGGGCGCGTTTGTGAGCTCGGCCACGAGGTAGCGGCAATTGGGGTTGATCATCTCGGCGCGCATCATCTCGCGATGCCACGCGTCAGACCCAAAGATGCTCGTCTCCAGAGCCATCACGGCATCGAGATCGTCGTCAACGCGAACATCGCGCACGGTGGCGAGGCCGCTCACTGCACAACTCGCTTGGGTCCAGTAGACATCGTGACATCGGGAGAACGCAGGTACAGCGGATCGAAGGCGCGCGAGACTCCCGCCGCGCGCTCCGCCAGGGCAACCAGGGCCAGGTCGACAGCTGACACTGCGGTGGCATCAATCTGAACGGGAGCGGCCGCTAGGTTCTCCGGCTTCGCCACCGCGGGACCCTCGATGCGCACGGGCACGCCGTCGACGAAACCAGCAAACTCCGACCAGTAGACCTCTTTGCGTCGCGCATCCGTGACCACGCGAAGACCCGTGGCAAACGCGTCCGGCCCGTGCTCGTCGTAGTACCCGCGCGCAATCGCATCGTGGCTCACGGTGGGCAACAGGGGGATGTCTCGCGCCGTCGCGAAGGCCACGGCCGCGGCAAGGCCCACGCGCAGTCCGGTGAAGGGGCCGGGCCCCACCCCGCCGGCAACGAGCGTGACTTCGGTTGACGAGATTCCCGCGTCGGCCAGTACACCGGCAATCGCCCAACCCACCACCTCGGCGTGACGCATCGTGTCGGACGTCTCACGCTGGGCTAGGACCTCGCCGTCGAGCGAAACCACAGCAACGCTCGTTCCCGCCGACGTATCAATAGCCAGAATCACCACGTCACACCCGCCCATCGTTCGCCCACGGATCGCAGCGTCACCGTGCGGGGTTCGACATCCGATTCGATGTCAGGGTCAGCGCCTGAGGAATGAATCCCGGCCTCATCGCGGGCGCCGTGCGGGCGATCAATGTCAATCTCAAGGCGCTGTGGCGCCAGCGGCTCAACCATTCCCCTGCCCCACTCAACGACCACGATGGACCCGGCGAAATCGATATCGAGGTCGTCGAGTTCCAACGGGTCGGTCAGCCGATAGGCGTCCACGTGCACGAGAGGAGCGCCGCCGGAGTCGCGCGGGTGGGTGCGAGCAATGACGAAGGTGGGTGACGTGACGGCACCACGCACGCCGAGTGCTTCGCCGAGTCCGCGCGTGAGCGTGGTCTTGCCGGCGCCCAGATCACCCGTGAGCACAATGACGTCACCCGCGCGAAGCTCCGCCGCCACCCGACGACCCAGCTCGTTCATCGCCTCGGGAGTGGCCACCGTGAGGTTGACCTCGGTCACTACAGCTCCACGTAAACGCGAACGCAGCGACCGCCCATGCGCGTCACAATCTCGTAGCCGATGGTCCCGCACGCGCGCGCAAAATCGGAAGCGCTCGGATGACCACGCTTGGGATCGCCAAAGACCACAACGGGATCGCCCACGGTGACCCATTCGCTGCCCATGTCAACGATGAACTGATCCATCGCGACCCGCCCCGAGATTGTGCGCACCTGACCCGCAACGTTGACCGGTGCGGAATTGGATGCCGAACGCGGGATTCCCTCGGCGTAGCCCAACGGCACCAGAGCCAGGGTTGTGGCCTGCGGCGTCACGTAGTCGTATTCGTAGGAGACTCCCACACCGGCGGGAACCTTACGCACAGCGGCCACGCGCGATCGCACGGTCATCACGGGCGTCAGGCCGAGATCGGCAACCGGCGTGGTGTCATCCGGCGAGACGCCGTAGGCGCCAATTCCGACCCGCACCATGTTGTAGCGCATCGATGTGGACGTGAGCGCGGTGGCCGTGGCTGCGATGTGGATGATGCTGGGGTTGAGTCCCGCATCGCGCGCGTGGGCGATGCCCTCCTCGAAAAGCACGTGTTGGGAGAGGTCGGCCTGAGGACCCGCGCCGGCGAGGTGGCTGAAGATGCCCTCGACGACAATCGCGCCGTCGCCCTCGTGATACTGAGCCCGCTCAAAAACCTTGCGCCACTCTTCGGGGGCAATGCCGTTTCGGCTGAGCCCGGTGTCGAGCTTGAGGTGGATGGGTGCGGGTCCGTCCGTCCACGCATACGACGCGTTGGCAACGTCATCCAGCTGGGCCAGCGAGGAAACGCCAATGGTCACGCGATTGGCCAGCGCCTCCTGAAAGTCGTCGCGCGACGAATGCAGCCACGCCAGAATCGGAACCTGAATACCCGCCTGACGCAACATGAGCGCCTCCTGCACGTCGGCCACACCCAACCAGTCGGCACCGGCATCCACGGCCGTGCGAGCGCACGGAACCATGCCGTGTCCGTAGGCGTCGGCCTTGACCACAATCATGAGGTGCTGAACGCCGATCACGGTCTTGAGGTGGCTGACGTTACGACGCAGGGCACCGAGGTCAATCTGAATCTCGCGAAACTCGGGACCAATCACTGGGCACCTCCCTCCGCCACGACGAACGCGATGGCCGAACCACCGTCGTGAGCCAACGAGAGTTGCAGGTTTGTGACGCCGTTACCGGCGGCCAGCGTGGCGGCACGTCCGGAGAGGGTGAGGCGGGGCGCACGCGACGGCGCCGACACCACCTCCATGTCTTGCCACGACGACTCCCCCGAGCCGCCCATCGCCTTAATGAACGCTTCTTTTGCGGCAAAGCGCACGGCGAGCGAACGCATCGAGTTCTGACGTTCGCCAGGCGTGAAGAGTCGTTCAACCAGTCGCGGTGTGCGAGTGACAGCACGCTCGAACCGCTCCACATCCACGATGTCGACGCCGATGCCCACAATCATGAACTACTCGACCGTCACCGATTTGGCCAGGTTGCGCGGCTGGTCAACGTCGAGCCCCTTGGCGTGCGCGAGCTCCATGGCAAACATTTGCAGGGGCAGCACGGCAAGGAACGGCTCGAAGAGTGGATCGGCCAAGGGAATCTGAATGACCTCGTCCGCGTAGGGCAGAACTGCCGCGTCGCCCTGTTCGGCGATAGCAATGATGCGGGCGCCGCGCGCGCGAATCTCCTGAATGTTCGAGATGACCTTGGCGTGAATCACCTCGGATTTGCGGGGGCTCGGCACGATGACAAAAACCGGCTGGCCGTGGTCGATGAGCGCGATGGGTCCGTGCTTGAGTTCACCCGCGGCAAATCCTTCGGCGTGAATGTAGGCGAGCTCCTTGAGCTTGAGAGCGCCCTCGAGCGCTATGGGAAAGCCCACGTGACGACCCAGGAACAGCACGGCCGGTGTATCACTCATCCACTTGGCCAGCTGGGCCACGGTGCTGCCGGTGAGCAGCACCTGTTCCAGCTTGGCGGGAATGGCCTCCAACTCGGCGGCGTTGCGCGCCAGTTCGGTCGCGTCGAGAGTTCCTCGTACGCGAGCTGCGTGCAATCCCAACAGGTAAAGCGCGGTGATCTGTGCCACGAAGGCTTTGGTTGACGCGACCGCTACCTCGGGGCCGGCGTGCGTGTAAATCACCGCATCCGACTCGCGAGGAATGGTGGCGCCCTGCGTGTTACAGATGGACAGGGTTTTGGCGCCGTGCTCGCTGGCGTACTTGACCGCCATGAGCGTGTCCATGGTTTCGCCCGACTGACTGATGGAGACCACCAGGGTGTCGGCCGAAATCACCGGCTCGCGATAGCGGAACTCGTGGCTCAGTTGCACATCAACGGGGATCCGCGCCCACTGTTCGATGGCGTAGGCGCCGACGAGGCCGGCATAGGAGGCCGTGCCACAGGCCACGACGATGATCCGAGAGACACCACGCAGGTAGTCGTCGCCCAGCTCGGTCAGTTCGGGAATGGTGACCGATCCGTCCACCACGCGGCCGCGCGTGGTGTTGGCCACCGCATCCGGGTTTTCGGAAATCTCTTTGGCCATGAAGCTGGGCCAGCCGCCCTTGTCGCTGGCCGAGGCATCCCAGGCCACCTCAAACTCCTCAAGGCTGGCGGGGTTGCCCGCGAAGTCGGTGACCGTTACGGAGTCGGCGGTGAGGGCGACAATCTGGTCTTGGCCCACGGCGGCCGCCCGGTGCGTGTGTGCCACAAACGCGGCCACGTCCGAGCCCAAGAAATTCTCGCCGTCGCCAAAGCCCACGATGAGCGGGGAGTTGTGGCGCGCAGCCACAATCAGACCCGGTTCGTCGACGTGCAGGGCAAGCAGCGTGAACGCGCCCTGGAGCCGGTTGACGGCCTGCGCGAATGCCGTGCGCAGATCACCCGTGGAGTTCACGAGGTGACCCACCAGAACAGCGGCCACCTCGGTGTCGGTCTCGCTCACAAATTCGTGGCCAGCCGCCAGCATCTCGTCGCGAATCTCAGCGTAATTCTCAATGATTCCGTTGTGGATCAGCGCCAGCTTGCCGCCGTCGGCCAGGTGCGGATGCGCGTTCGCATCAATCGGGGCGCCGTGCGTGGCCCAGCGCGTGTGCCCGATGCCCGTTGCCCCGGCGGCAACCGGTCGAACAGCCAACTCGTCAACCAGCGCTTGGAGTTTGCCCGCCTTCTTGGCGCTCGAAATGTGGCCGTCGTGGGTAATCACAGCGATGCCCGCGGAGTCGTAGCCGCGGTATTCCTGCCGCTTCAGGCCGGAAATGAGCACGTCAACCGTGCCCTTGTCTCCGACGTAGCCAACGATTCCACACATGCTGATAAGTCTAGGCGTTGAGCGGGTTTCTGCCCCGACGGG
Source organism: Actinomycetota bacterium (assembly GCA_947450345.1). Lineage (GTDB taxonomy): Bacteria > Actinomycetota > Actinomycetes > Actinomycetales > Microbacteriaceae > UBA963. The sequence continues at coordinate 10,330 of CANFVD010000010.1, read as the reverse complement.
CGTCGTTGTCGCCCGTCGGCCTTCACGGCTCCGACTGCGGCACTTTTGTCGGGCAGAATGGTCACGTGAGTTCCTCGCGCGGCGGCGCTACGCCCCTGCACCAAACGCCGTTCGTCGAGATTCCGCGCGCCGAATGGGCCGGCCTCACGCCCGGGCACGGACCCGACTTGAGCACTGCCGAGATCGAAGCCTTGCGTGGTCAGGGCGATCCGCTCGACGAGCGGGAGGTGCGCGAGGTCTACCTCCCGCTGAGCCGCCTGCTCTCGCTGTACGCCGCGGCCACGCGCAGCCTCTCGGCTGCCACCGACACATTCCTCGGCAAGCCCGCATCCGTGACGCCGTTTGTCATCGGCGTTGCCGGTTCGGTGGCCGTGGGTAAGTCAACGGTGTCACGCCTCCTGCAACTGCTCTTGTCCCGCTGGCCAGACACACCCCGCGTCGAGCTGGTGACCACCGACGGATTCCTGTTGCCGAACGCCGAGTTGTCACACCGAGGAATCCTCGAGCGTAAGGGCTTCCCCGAGTCCTACGATCGTCGTGCCCTCACCCGTTTTGTCAGCGAGGTGAAGAGCGGCGCTGATGCCGTGCACGCACCCGTCTACTCTCACCTCACCTACGACATCGTCGAGGGCGAGCACATTGAGGTCGCGCGGCCCGACGTGCTGATTGTCGAGGGGCTCAATGTCTTGCAACCGTCACTGGGCGGCACCCTCGCACTGTCCGACCTCTTCGACTTCTCGATTTACGTGGATGCCCGCATGAGCGACATCGAACGCTGGTATCAGGAGCGCTTCCTCGAACTGCAGCGCAGCGCCTTCAGTGATCCCGAGTCGTACTTTCACCGCTACGCCGCGCTGGACGAGAACGAGGCACTCGCCGAGGCTCAGGCCATCTGGAAGCGCACCAACGAGCCCAACCTCGTGGAGAACATCCGCCCGACACGCTCACGCGCACGACTCATCCTGCGCAAGGCGAGCGACCACACGGTCGACACGGTCTACCTGCGCAAGCTGTAGGTTGTCATATCAACTTTGATATATAGTCGCAGCATGGAAGTTGGTTCGCTCATTCGCGAGGCTCGACGTTCTGCCGGGCTCTCTCAATCCGAGCACGCTGCCCGGGCGGGCACATCTCAAGCAACGTTTTCGCGCTATGAGTCGGGCAACGCCACGCCCACTCTCGTGACGTTGGAGCGCCTGCTTGCTGCGGCGGGCGCGAATCTCGTGTTGTCGTCGAAGACCTCGCGTCGCCGACACGATGCCCGTTCTCCTCGAATGGCCAAACTTCTTTACCGCCGCCGAGAGGTCAATCTGGCTCTCGCGCGTCACGGCGCACGAAATGCCTACGTGTTTGGTTCTGTGGCGCGGGGAACCGACACCGAGGAATCCGACATCGACATCGTGGTGGACTTCGATGCCGAACGATTTGGACTTATCCCACTCACACGCTTGGCCGAATACTTATCAACGCTCTTGGGAGAGACAGTCCACGTCGCCGCCCGCTCCCTGCTTAAATCTGCCGTGTTGGCCAGAGTCCACGAGGAGCAGGTTCCCCTATGAGTCGAAGCACCGCCGCACGTCACTGTTATCCCGGCACCCGGTCGCTGGGTCGCGAATTATTGACGACGATGGAGGGAACGAGCGGCGAGCACGATCACGGCCGCGACCACCGCGCCGAAAAGGATGACGGCCGCCGCCGCGCCTCCGTTGCCACCACCCACGTATTCCCAGGTCCCCTGATCGAGCACGTAGCCGCCGAATACTGACAGGCTCGCCAACCACAGCGTGCCAATGGCGTCGATGGACACCAAGATCCACATCACCGCGCGAACGATTCGAGCCAACACGGCCTAGCTCCCGAGCTCAGCCTTCACCACGTCGGCGAGCGCGTGTGCCAGCCGGTCGGCGGTGGCCTGGTCGGCCGCCTCCACCATGACACGCACCATGGGTTCGGTGCCGGAAGGGCGCAACAGCACGCGTCCGGAATCGGCAAGCTCCAGCGAGGCTTGAGCGACGGCCGTCTCGATGACAGTGTTGCCGTGCAGCGCCCGGTGGTCGACACCGCGCACGTTCACCAGAATTTGAGGGTAGACGGTCATCACGCCAGCAAGCTCCTTAAGGCTCTTGCCGGTGCGGGCCATCTCGGCCACCAGGTGCAGCCCGGTCAGCACGCCGTCACCTGTGGAGCCAAACTCCGACATGATGACGTGGCCGGATTGTTCCCCGCCCAGGCTGTGCCCGCCCGCAGCGAGCGCTTCGACCACATAGCGGTCACCCACGGCCGTCTCGACCACAGTGATGTCGTGAGCCGCCATCGCGCGGTGCAGCCCCAGATTGCTCATCACGGTAGCCACGAGCGTGTTGTCGGGCAAGTGACCGCGTTCTTTCATGGAAATCGCGAGGATGGCCATGATGTGGTCGCCGTCGATAATGTTGCCCTCGGCATCAACCGCGAGGCAGCGATCGGCGTCGCCATCGTGCGCAATGCCCACGTCGGCTCCGACCTCGAGCACCTTGGCGGCCAGGAGGTCGAGGTGAGTTGATCCCACGCCGTCATTGATGTTGTTGCCGTTGGGTTCGTTACCAATGACGGTAATGGTGGCGCCGGCGTCAGCGAACACCTGAGGACTCACCGCCGCGGCGGCCCCGTGCGCACAGTCGATGACAACGTGGATTCCGTCGAGCCTGTGCGGCAGCGTGCTGAGCAGGTGCAGCGCGTAGCGGTCTTCGGCATCGGCAAAGCGGCGGATGCGCCCGACCTCGCTACCGGTGGGAAGAAGTTTTTCAATACCGAGGTGTTCCTCGATGCGATCCTCGACCTCATCAGGCAGTTTGACACCGCCGTAGGAAAAGAACTTGATGCCGTTGTCGGGGGCCGGGTTGTGCGAGGCAGAAATCATGACGCCAAAGTCGGCATCGATGTCTTTGATCAGGAACGCGCACGCCGGGGTGGGCAGCACGCCGGCATCGAGTACGTCGATGCCCGAGCTTGCCAAGCCGGCGGCAACAGCAGCCGCGAGGAACTCCCCGGAGATGCGCGGATCGCGCGCAAGCACGGCAACGGGCCGTTTCCCCTTTTCGCGGCGCTCGTCAGCGCGGCGTCCGTGCATGAGCACAAACGCTGCTGACTGAGCGAGCCCGAGGGCGAGGTCGGCGGTGAGTTCCCGATTCGCAAGCCCTCGAACGCCGTCCGTACCGAACAGGTGAGCCATGGCGAGGAGCCTTGACTGACTAACGCTTCGAGTACTGAGGAGCCTTACGGGCCTTCTTAAGACCAGCCTTCTTGCGCTCCTTGACGCGAGCGTCACGGCTGAGGAAGCCGGCCTTCTTGAGCGTGGCCCGGTTGTTCTCCTCGTCAATGAGGTTGAGCGCGCGCGAGATGCCCAGACGCAGTGCGCCGGCCTGACCCGAGGGGCCACCACCGGTGATGCGTGCAACAACGTCGTAGCTACCGAGCAGGTTGAGCACGGTGAACGGGTCGTTGATCAGCTGCTGGTGCAACTTGTTGGGGAAGTAGTCGGCGAACTCGCGGCCGTTGACAGTGATGCTGCCGGCGCCGGGAACGAGGCGCACGCGGGCGATGGCCTGCTTGCGACGGCCCACGGCTGCGCCGGGAACGTTCATGACAACACGGGGAGCGGCGGGAGCCGAAGCTGCCGGGCTCTCGGTGCTGTACTCGGTGACCTCTACGGTCTCGGTAACCTCTGCGGCCTCGTCGGCCGGGGTGGTCTCAATCTCAGTCATGATGATTCGGTCCTTTACGTATCCGGCGCTTACTGAGCGACCTGGTCGAGAATGTACGGCGTGGGCTGCTGGGCAGCGTGAGGGTGCTCGGCACCCGTGTAGACCTTGAGCTTGCGCATCTGCGCGCGGCCCAGCGAGGTCTTGGGGAGCATGCCGCGAACGGCCTTCTCCACGGCACGCTCGGGGTTCTTCTCGAGCAGCTCGGAGTACGAGGTGGCCGTGAGTCCGCCCGGGTAACCCGAGTGGCGGTAGGCCTTCTTCTGCGCGAGCTTGGAGCCCGTAAGAGCAACCTTGTCGGCGTTGATGATGATGACGAAGTCACCCATGTCCATGTGGGGGGTGAAGGTCGGCTTGTTCTTGCCGCGGAGAATGGTTGCCGTGTGGCTAGCCAGTCGTCCGAGGACAACGTCGGTTGCGTCGATGATGACCCAGCCGCGCTTTACCTCAGAGATCTTGGGCGTGTATGTACGCGTCACAATACTGCCTTTGCTTTTCGAAGTGAGTGGTTCGTGAATCCCGCTCGGTCGCTACGTTCTCAGGCCTCACACGAATGGAGGTGAGAACCCAACTATTGAGGGCTCATTCGCATGCCTTGCCCATAGGGAGCAGTGGCACCAAGTCCCAAGGATACGTGATGAGCTATTCGCTGGGCAAATCGCGGCGGTCGCGGGTCAGCGCCGCCCGCTCGGCCAACGCGTGATCCGGCGGATAAATCACCTCGGTCAGGCAGAGCCCGTGCGGGGCCAAAACCTTGAATTTGCTCGTTCGCTTGGCGCCATCACGGACACGTTCCAGCCCGGCCATACTCAACCGGCCCTGTGTCACGGCAACGCACGCGCCCACGAGAGCCCGCACCATGGAGTGACAGAAGGCGTCCGCCTGAAGCGTGGCGACCAGGGTGGAGTTATCGTCGCGCCGCCACGAAAACTCTTGGAGTTCGCGAATCGTCGTCGACATGAAGCGTGGTTTGCAGAACGCGCCGAAATCGCGCAGTCCCACAACCCGCGCGGCAACATCGTTCATCACGTCGAGGTCGAGCCGATCCTGCAGAATGACGGCACGGTGTCGCTCCATCGGGTTCACCCGTTCCGAGCCATCCATGATGCGGTATTCGTAGCGCCTGGCCTCCGCAGAAAAGCGGGCATCAAATCCGGGCGGAGCCTGTGTCACCGCGTGAATGACGACATCGGAGTCGGCCCCGAGAAAGCGCCCGAGGCGTCGGTGAAGCTCGGCCGGCGCCATGGACGTGGTTACGTCAGCATGGGCAACCTGACCGAGGGCGTGCACGCCGGCATCCGTGCGGCCGGCCACGGTGAGCCTGATGACGGTCCTTGACCGCAGGATGCGCCCCAGCGCCTCCTCCACGACACCCTGGACCGTGCGCCGATTGGGTTGGACGGCCCAACCGGCGAAGTTCGTTCCGTCATAGGCAATGTCGAGCCTGATGCGCGAAAGGGCGGAGGGGGTCATGATGCAAAAAGTCTAGGGCGCGCACTCGTGGCCACGGACCGTTAACGAGAAGACCCCCGCCCAGTGGGCGAGGGTCTCGTTCGCGTAAACGCAAACTACTCTTTGTCGGCTGCCGGTTCTTCTGCGGGAGCATCCTCGGCAGGTGCTTCAGCCGCGGGTGCTTCCTCAGCAGGTGCAGCCTCTTCGGCGACGGGTGCCTCGGGAGCGGCCTCTACGGGAGCGTCAACAATCTCGTCCACGACGCCGTCGGTGACAACCAACTCTTCAGAAGGAGCCTCGGCAACAGGAGCTGCAGCCTTGGGTGCCTCAGCCTTGGGTGCTTCGGCGGCAGCCTTGGCGGCAGCAGCCTTCTTGGCCGACACGGGCTTCTTGACCACGGGCTCGAGCACGAGCTCGATGGCGGCCATGGGTGCGTTGTCACCCTTGCGGTAACCGAGCTTGGTGATGCGCGTGTAGCCACCCTCACGCTCGCTCACCTGGGGGGCAATCTCCGTGAAGAGAATGTGAACGGCTTCCTTATTGTTGCGCAGAACCTGGATCACGCGACGGCGTGCGTGCAGGTCACCACGCTTGGCGAAGGTAACCAGGCGCTCAGCCAGCGGACGAAGGCGCTTGGCCTTGGTCTCGGTGGTCTGGATCGACTTGTGGGTGAACAGGGCCGCGGCGAGGTTCGCAAGCATAAGACGCTCGTGAGCCGGACCGCCACCGAGACGGGGACCTTTAGTAGGTGCAGGCATTTTTCTTTCTCCGTTTAGCTGTGAGACTCAACCTAGGCGGGGCCTAGATCTGGTCCTCGTCGTCGTATCCACCGTAGAAGTGGGCACCATCGAATCCGGGAACCGAATCCTTCAGTGAGAGTCCCATTTCAATGAGCTTGTCGCGCACCTCATCGACCGACTTCTGGCCGAAGTTGCGAATGTTCATGAGCTGGTGCTCCGACAGGGCCACCAGTTCACTCACGGTGTTGATTCCCTCGCGCTTGAGGCAGTTGTAGGAACGAACCGAGAGGTCCATGTCTTCAACGGGAATCTGAAGTTCCGAGGTGGTGATGGCGTCCACGGGTGCGGGGCCAATCTCGATACCCTCGGCGGCCGTGTTCAGCTCGCGAGCCAGACCGAACAGCTCCGTGAGCGTGCGGCCGGCAGATGCCATCGCGTCGCGAGGCGTGATGGCGGGCTTGGTCTCGACGTCGACCACGAGACGGTCGAAGTCGGTACGCTCACCGGCACGAGTTGCCTCGACGCGGTAGGTCACCTTGAGGACGGGAGAGTAGATGGAGTCAACCGGCATCTGGCCGGCCTCCGAGTACTCGTTGCGGTTCTGCTCGGACGACACGTAGCCACGACCGCGCTCAATGATGAGCTCGAGGTCGAACTTGGCCTTGTCGTTCAGCGTGGCAATGTGCAGGTCGGGGTTGTGGATCTCGACGCCCGCGGGTGCCGTGATGTTGCCCGCGGTGACCACACCGGCGCCGTTCTTGCTGAGGCGAACCGTGATGGGTTCATCGTGCTCGCTCGAGACCACGATCGACTTGATGTTCAAGATGATCTCGGTCACGTCTTCCTTGGCACCGGGAATGGTGCTGAAGGGGTGCTGAACACCATCGAGACGGATGCTGGTAACTGCAGCGCCGGGAATCGACGAGAGCAGGGTACGGCGAAGTGAGTTGCCGAGGGTGTATCCGAAACCAGGCTCGAGCGGTTCGATGACGAACCGCGAGCGGAATTCCGAGATGTTCTCTTCGGCAAGCGTGGGGCGCTGTGCAATGAGCACTGTGTGTTCCTTTCGGCCAAGTGTCCGCTATATGACACTTCCGTGCGAGTTGTTTAGTTATGGGTGGGGTGTGCGGTGCACCCTCACGATTTCGTCAGCGGGCACGCCTCACGAGGAGGGCAACCCACGCCAGAAGACGGGAGGGGGAAAACTAGACGCGGCGACGCTTGGGCGGGCGACATCCGTTGTGAGCCTGAGGCGTCACATCGCTGATCGAACCCACCTCGAGGCCGGCAGCCTGGAGCGAACGGATTGCGGTCTCACGACCCGAACCCGGTCCCTTCACGAAGACGTCAACCTTCTTCATGCCGTGCTCCTGCGCCTGACGCGCTGCCGACTCGGCAGCCATCTGTGCAGCGTAGGGAGTCGACTTACGCGAGCCCTTGAAGCCCACGCCGCCCGACGAGGCCCAGCTGATGACAGCACCCGTGGTGTCGGTAATCGACACGATGGTGTTGTTGAAGGTCGACTTGATGTGGGCCTGACCCACAGCAATGTTCTTCTTGTCTTTCTTACGCGGCTTGCGTACCGCGGACTTTGGTGTAGCCATGTGCTTCTCCTAAAACCTGTTCTGAATGAAGGCGAGCCGAGCGGCTACTTGGCCTTCTTCTTTCCGGCAACGGTGCGCTTGGGGCCCTTGCGCGTACGGGCGTTGGTCTTGGTGCGCTGACCGCGAACGGGCAGGCCCTTGCGGTGGCGGATACCTTCGTAGCTTCCGATTTCAACCTTGCGGCGAATGTCGGCGGCTACCTCGCGTCGCAGGTCACCCTCAACGCGGAAGGTTGCCTCGATGAAGTCACGGAGCGCGATGAGCTGGTCATCGGTCAGATCCTTGACGCGGATATCGGGGCTGATGCCGGTCTCGGCGAGCGTCTTCTGCGCGCGCGTACGACCGATGCCGTAAATGTAGGTAAGGGCGACTTCAACGCGCTTATCGCGTGGAATGTCAACTCCGGCGAGACGTGCCATGGTGGCTTCTCCTGTGTGTTTATCAGAGGTGTGGGGCGCATCCGGTGCCTGGGCCTCTGTCCCAAGGTGTCCCCCGCTTTCGCGAGTTCGTGGATGTGCTCGTTATCTATTTAGTTGTGGGTGGAGCGGGTAAGTGTGTGGGGTACTAACCCTGGCGCTGCTTGTGGCGAGGGTTTTCGCAGATGACCATAACGTTGCCGTGGCGACGGATGACCTTGCACTTGTCACAGATCTTCTTGACGCTGGGGTTTACCTTCATGATGTTTCCTTTTCGCTGTCTTCGTACCGCCCCTGTTCGGGCCGGCCGTTACTTTCCAGTCGCTGTTTTCGCCCGGGGCTACTTGTAGCGATACACAATGCGACCGCGAGTGAGGTCGTAGGGGCTTAGCTCCACTATGACCTTGTCCTCGGGGAGGATTCGGATGTAGTGCTGGCGCATCTTGCCCGAAATGTGGGCGAGAACCTTATGGCCGTTGGTCAACTCCACGCGGAACATGGCGTTGGGCAGCGCTTCGACAACCGAGCCTTCGATCTCGATAACGCCGTCTTTCTTGGCCATAAACTCACTTCGTTTGTATTGTGTTTACTGGTCGTGCGAGCCCACAGGATTGTGGACCGGACGCCTTTCGACACGCCGACAGGCATGACAAAAGACACCAAGAGTTAATACTACGTGGTAAGGGCGCCGCACGCCAATCGAGCCGACTTCTGGCCGGTCCTGAGGCCGGTGTTCGCGTTGATCTCTAGGCCGGGCGCACGGGCGTGACGCCCCAGGGGGCCAGATCGGCGGCTCCGCCGTCAACCGCGGTAGTGACCCAAATACCGTCTTTGTGCACGGCTACGGTGTGCTCCCAGTGGCAGGCCGAGAGTCCGTCAACGGTCGACACGGTCCACCCGTCGTCGAGCACCTTGGTGGCCGGACTTCCCCACGTCACCATCGGCTCAATAGCAACGACGAGTCCCGGCTTCACGTCGGGGCCCTTTCCCTTGACGCGATAGTTGTAGACCGGCGGGTCCTCGTGCATCGAGCGACCAATTCCGTGGCCCACGTATTCCGTGAGGATGCCGAACTCGTGCCCCAGGCGCGCGCCTTCATCTTCGATGTACCCCTCGATGGCGTCGCCGAGTTCGTTCAGGTGGCGGGCAGTGGCCAAACGTGCGATGCCCGCCCAGAGCGAACCGCGCGTCACCGCCGAGAGCGTCTCGCGTTCGGCCACAAGCTCCGGGCGCGACGCATCGGGCAACACCACGGTCATGGCCGCGTCGCCGTTCCACCCTCCAAGAATGGCACCGGCATCGATGGAAATGATGTCGCCGGCAGCCAACACACGCGCGGTGGGAATTCCGTGCACCACCTCGTCGTTCACCGAGGCGCAGACCGTGTGGCGATATCCGGGCACCAACTTAAAGTTCGATGCGCCTCCGTGCATCACGATGGCTCGTTCGGCAGCGGCATCAACATCAAGCGTGGTCGCGCCGACGGCAATCGTCTTACGGGCGGCATCGAGAGCGGCGGCCGTGGCCAAGCCGGGTTCCACCATGAGCCGGATCTCTTCGGCGGATTTGTAGAAGTTGGGGCGAGCGAACACGGCGATGCTAGGCGCTCGCGAGGCCGCGAGCGGCCAGGGCGTCCACGATTCGAGCGGTGACATCGGCTACGGCACCGAGTCCGTCAACCCGAACGACGAGGTGTCGCTTGTCATACACGTCGATGAGCGGGGAGGTCTGCTCCGCATAAACATCCATGCGGTTGCGGATAACCTCTTCGGTGTCGTCAGCTCGTCCCTGTTCGTTGGCGCGCTTGAGAAGACGTGCCACCACAACATCGGTGTCGGCTTCCAGCAAAACAACAACATCCAGCGCCGTGTTATCGGTGGCAAGAATGCGATCGAGTTCATTCACCTGGTCGATCGTGCGGGGGTAGCCGTCGAGCAAGAAGCCGACGCGCGCGTCGGCCTGGCTGAGACGGTCGGCCACGATCTCGTTTGTCAGTGCGTCGGGCACATACTCGCCGGCCTCCATGATGGCCTTGACCTGGAGCCCGAGCAGAGTTTCATTGGCGACGTTGCTTCGGAAAATATCACCCGTGGAAATTGCGGGGACGCCAAATGTTTCGGCAAGAATCGCGGCCTGCGTTCCCTTACCGGCGCCTGGCGGGCCGACGAGGAGCAGGCGGGTCACTTGAGGAGACCCTCGTAGTGACGCTGTTGGAGCTGCGAGTCAATTTGCTTGACGGTCTCGAGACCCACGCCCACGATGATCAGAATCGAGGTACCACCGAACGGGAAGTTCGAGTTGGCACCGAGGAGTCCGAGCGCGATGAGCGGGATGAGGGCAACGAGACCGAGGTACAGCGCGCCGGGAAGCGTGATGCG
>CANFVD010000009.1 GCA_947450345.1 Actinomycetota bacterium | reverse complement strand
GGACAGAGACAAGCGCGCCATCGTGCTGCCGGTGTTGCGCCTGACCCAACTTGGGTTCGACATTGTGGCGACCTCGGGTACGGCCGAAATGCTCGCTCGGCACGGCATCCCCGTGCGCGTGGTGGCAAAGTTCAACGAGCGTTCGGGGCAAGACACGATTGTTGAGCTCATTGCCCGCAACGAGGTCGACCTCGTCATCAACACTCCCAGCGGCCGCAGTGCCATGGCCGACGGATATGAGATTCGCACGGCCGCTGTGCTGGGCGACAAGCCGCTTTTCACGAGCATGGCTCAGGTGAGTGCCGCGGTGGCATCGATTGATGTGTCCCGCGAGGGAATGACGGTCACCAGTCTGCAGGAATATCAGCGACGCCGTGACGAGCAACGAGGAGCAGCGGTATGACGTCGTTCGGGGAGCGCCTGTCTGACAGTTGGGAGCGTTACGGGCACCTCTGTGTCGGCATCGATCCGCACGACTACCTTCTCGATCTCTGGGAGCTCGAGCGCACCGCCACAGGGGCGCGTGAGTTCGGACTTCGCGTCCTCGACGCCTGTGTGGGAGTCGCGGGCGTTATCAAACCTCAGGTGTCATTCTTTGAGCGTTTTGGTTCGCAGGGGTTTCTGGCTCTCGAAACCGTGCTCTCGCGGGCTCGCGACGCCGGTGTGATCGTGATTGCGGATGCGAAGCGCGGAGATATTGGCAGCACCATGGACGGCTATGCTCACGCGTGGCTCTCCGCAGAGTCGTCTCTGCGCAGTGATGCCGTGACGGTGTCGCCGTACTTGGGAGTTGAGTCATTGACGGGAATCGCCACTCTGGCCGAAGCGCACGAGGGCGGACTCTTTGTTCTGGGTGTGACGTCAAATCCCGAAGCGGTGCAGCTCCAGACGGCACGGCTCACCGACAGTGCGTCGACGGTGTCGGCCGACGTCATCCGGTCCGTGCGGAAACTCGCGCAAGCCGACACCTCACCCGATCGGGTGGCACACATCGGTGTCGTCGTGGGGGCGAGCACCGATCTCTCGGCTTACGGGATCAACGAGGAAGACCTTGAAGGCCTGCCGATTCTCGCCCCGGGATTTGGGTCGCAGGGGGCACGTGTTCGGGATGCCAAGGCACGCTTTGGACGCGCCTCAGCGAGCCTCATCGTGGCGCAATCGCGGAGCATCCTGGAGGCAGGACGTGACGGTGTTGCCGACGCGGTTCGCCGTGAGGCCAACGAGGTAGCGGACGCCTTTGTCTAATCCTTCTGCATCTCGCCCTCCTGTCGTGGATAGCGCGGCAGGAACCGCGGCTGCCCTTCGTGCCCGACGAGCGCGTGCCGCGGTGAAGGCAGATCTCCGGGAGGGTCGGCGCAGTCCACTGGATGTTCTGGCCGTGGCGCAAGCCGATTCCTCGTCAGCCGAGGCAGGAATCCGAATTCCAGACTTCCTCGGTTCGCTTCGCGGTCTCGGTGTGGGCAAGGTGGCGCAGATTCTGGAGAGGCTACAAATTTCAGAGCGCAAGCGTTTGGGTTTCTTGGGGAGGCGTCAACGCAGCGCTCTTCGGGCGCTGCTTCACGAGCGTGCCGGCAATCTTGATCCCGTGCGTCCACTCATCCCTCTGGTGCTCGCTGGGCCGTCCGGCGTTGGAAAAGGAACCGTGGCGAGTGGTGTTCGCGCCCATCGACCCGACACGTTCGTTTCCGTATCGGTCACGACGCGATCGCCGCGTCCTGGGGAGATTGACGGTGAACACTACTTCTTCGTGCCGGACCAAGAATTCGACCGCATGGAGCGTGAGTCTGAACTCCTCGAGTGGGCGACGGTACACGGTGAGCATCGCTACGGAACACCGCGACTGCCCGTCGAGCAGGCGGTGCGCGAGGGGCGTCCCGTCCTGTTGGAAATCGATGTGCAGGGTGCGATGAGCGTCAAGCAGGCCATGCCCGAGATTCGATTGGTCTTCTTGCTGCCACCGTCATGGGATGCCCTCGTCGACCGATTGGCTTCTCGTGGCACCGAAGATGAGGCCCAGCAGGCGCGTCGTCTCACCACGGCAGAGCACGAGCTGTCACTCGCCGATCGCTTTGATGTGAGGGTTGTTAACGATGACGTCAGTGAGGCTGTTCATTTCGTCCTAGAATTGATGGGAATCAGTCAGGAGTAATTCATGGCCACCAAACTTCAGGGCATTATCAACCCGCCCATCGACGATCTGCTCGCCAAGGTCGATTCGAAGTATGCGCTCGTAATCTTTGCCGCCAAGCGTGCGCGCCAGATCAACGACTACTACTCCGATCTTCACGACGGCAGTCTCTTCGACAACGTTGGTCCGTTGGTCGACTCCAACATCGACGACAAGCCACTCACCGTGGCTCTGCGCGAGATCAACGAAAACAAGCTCACTCTCACCGTACCTGCGGAGTAGCGCATGCGAGAGGCCTCGCGGTTGCGCCTCGTCGTTGGCGTGAGTGGAGGAATTGCCGCGTACAAGGCGGTCGGTGCCATTCGAGCGTTCGTCATGGACGGCCACGACGTGCAGGTTGTTGCGACTCAGGCCGCCTACGAATTCGTGGGCAAGTCTACGCTTGAGGCGATTAGCCACAATCCGGTATTCGATTCCCTCTACGACGATGTCTCTCAGGTTCGTCACGTGGCCCTCGGGCAGAACGCCGACGCTATCGTGATTGCCCCGGCCACCGCTAACACCTTGGCGGGCATCGTTGCCGGGCTCGCTCCCGATTTGCTGGGCAACGCCGTGTTGGCTCGCCGCGGGCCCTTGATTGTGGCACCGGCAATGCACACCGAAATGTGGCAAAACGCCGCAACCGTGCACAACGTCGCGGTGCTGCGCGAACGTGGCGTGGTGGTGGTTGATCCTGCTTCCGGGCCGCTCACCGGCAACGATTCGGGTGTCGGGCGTATGGCCGAGGTCCACAGCATCGTTTCTGCGACGTATGCCGCCGTAGGAAGGAGTGCGCGCGACCTGGCTGGCGTGCGCATCCTCATCACCGGTGGGGGAACCCGTGAAGCGTTGGACCCCGTGCGCTTCATTGGTAATTCGTCCTCCGGGCGACAGGCAGTAGCCCTCGCAGAGGCCGCGCGGGTCAGAGGTGCCTCCGTGCATTTTGTCGCAGGCCACATGGACGTCGAGCCGCCCTCGGGCATTGACATCACCCGGGCAGGAACTGCCGAACTCATGCGCAGCGCCGTGCTCGAACGTCTCGATGACACTGATGTCCTCATCATGGCCGCAGCCGTTGCCGATTATCGCCCCGCGCAGATGTCGAGCACCAAGCTCAAGAAGAACTCCCTCGGAAGCAATCCCACAATTGAGCTCGTCGAGAATCCCGACATTTTGGCGGAAGCCGCCAGACATCCGCGCTGTCTCGTCATCGGTTTTGCCGCCGAAACCGCGGTCGATGACGCAGAGTTGCTCAGCCTGGCTCGCCACAAGGCCTCGTCAAAGGGGGCCGCAGCCATCGTGGCCAATCGCGTTGACAGTGGACGCGGCATCGGCACCGACGACAATGACGTCATCGTGGTTTCGGGAGACGGTCGAGAACTAGGCCGCAGCAGTGGCGAAAAGTTATCTGTAGCGCAAAGTATTCTTGACGTAGTTCTTCACCTGCGGGGCTAGTCTCAGCACAGCACAAGATGACGCTGTTGTTCACGGCCGTCAACACAATTTCGGGAGTCTTCATGTCCAATCGTCTGTTTTCCTCTGAGTCGGTTACCGAGGGTCACCCCGACAAGGTGTGCGATCAGATTTCCGATTCGATTCTCGACGCCCTGCTCACCATCGACCCCGCGTCGCGTGTCGCCGTCGAAACAGTCGTGACGCGCGGACTTGTGCACGTTGTTGGCGAGGTGACCACAGATGCCTACGTAGAAATTCCGGCCATCGTGCGCCAGACACTGACGCGCATCGGTTACAGCGATCACACGTTTGGTTTTGATGGTGCCAACTGTGGCGTCTCGGTATCGCTCGGAGCACAATCTCCCGACATTGCCGCCGGAGTTTTTAATGAGTCCGATCAGGGAGCTGGCGATCAGGGCATCATGTTCGGCTACGCCTCCAACGAGACGCAGAACTTTATGCCTCTGCCCATCTGGTTGGCTCACCGCCTTGCGGAACGTCTCGCCGAGGTGCGCAAATCAGGTCAGCTGAATTACCTCGGCCCCGACGGCAAAACCCAGGTCACGATTGGCTACGAAGGAAACACTCCCCGTTCGGTTGACGCCGTTGTGGTGAGTACGCAGCACCTCGCGAGCATTGACCTCGACACACTTCGTGCCGAAATTGCTGAGCACGTGATTAATCCCGTTCTGGAAACTGTCGACATCGAGCACGTCAGTCCGCGCCTGTTCATCAACCACATGGGCAAGTTTGTGGAGGGTGGCCCGGGAGCTGACGCCGGCCTCACTGGCCGCAAGATCATCGTCGACACCTACGGTGGTGCCAGCCGCCACGGTGGAGGTGCCTTCAGTGGCAAGGACCCCTCGAAGGTCGACCGGAGTGCCGCCTACGCCATGCGCTGGGCTGCCAAGAACGCCGTCGCAGCTGGCCTGGCAGACCGCCTTGAGTTGCAGATTGCCTACGCCATCGGTGTGGCTCAGCCGGTGGGCGTGTACGTTGAAACATTCGGCACCCACCACGTTGACCCGGAGAAGATCCAGAGCGCAATTCGTGAGGTATTCGACTTCCGACCCGCCGCCTTAATTCGCGACCTCGATCTACTGAAGCCGCGCTACGCAGAGACGGCAACCTACGGTCACTTTGGTCGCGAGGGCGCGCAGTTCACGTGGGAGAACCTTGACCGCGTAGACGACCTGCGTGCTGCCGCTGGTCTGTGACGGATGCCCCGACGTTGTTAGTCGCGCGAGTCGTTCTCGACTCGCCGCTGCCGCAGCTCGATCGGCTGTTGGATTACCGCATTCCGCCCGATCTTGCGGAGACCGTGCGCGAGGGCAGCCTCGTGCTGGTTCCCCTGCGCTCGGGCGGGCGCCAAACACTTGCCTATGTTGTCGAAATCGTGGGGGAATCGGATTACGCCGGTCGACTCTCGGACGTGAGCTCACTCGTCAGTACGGTGCCGGTATTGCCGCGTCGACTTTACGATGTAGCGCGTTCGGTTGCGGATCGTCAGGTGGGCACGGCTGCGGACGTCCTCCGACTGGCGCTTCCGCGTCGATATGTGCGGGCGGAAAAGAGCTTTGCCGCGCGACCCGTTGACGAGAGTTCTCGGGTAGAGCCCGCTGAGATCGAGGGCCTCAGTGGTCTGAATCAAGACTCTGCCAAGCTCGCAATATCTGTTCCTTTTTCGCAAGCTCCCAATGCGAACGGTGTTTCTTCCACGGCCTGGTCTGTCCTGATGGGGCGGTTCGCGCGAAACGCGCTGGCGAAACAACAGTCCGCCATCCTGATTGTTCCCGACTTCCGAGACATTGCCCGCGTTGTCTCAGACCTCGAGGCGGACGGACTGGGTGACCGGGTGTGTCGACTCGACGCTGAGTGTGAGCCGGCGGTTCGTTGGGTGAACTACCTGCGATGCGTCCGTGGCGATGACGTCATTGTGGTGGGTAGCCGGAGCGCCGTCTATGCGCCGGTAGCCCGACTCGGAGCGCTCGTGATGTGGGACGACGGAGATCCAGTTCTCGATGAACCGATGGCCCCCTACGCTCACCCCCGCGATGTGGCATTGCTTCGCCACCAGAGTGAAGGCGGGGTCTTGGCATTTCTCTCACGCAGTCCGTCTGCGCACGTGGCCAGGCTCGTGGATATCGACTGGCTCACCCCGGTCAATTTAACTGGCCGTTCTCGGCCGACGGTGATTCCGCTCGACGACGGCATCGCCGACGGCCCGCACAGCATTCCCTCTGTGGCGTGGCAGTGGGCGGCGCAGGCGGTTGACGTCGCGCCCGTTCTCATTCAGGTCCCACGCCCCGGCCACTCGCAGTTGAGTGTGTGTGCGTCCTGTCGTGAACGATCCCAGTGCACGGCCTGTGGGGGACCTTTGCGTCGCAAGGTGCGCGGCAGTGTGGCGGATTGTCGCTGGTGTGGTCGCCTGGCAACGGATGTCACCTGTCGCGAGTGTGGTTCTCACGACATCGTCGATGTCTCACCGGGAACGACGTGGACGGCAGACATGATTGGCAAGAGTTTTCCGCACACCCCCATTGTCGTCAGCGATGGCGAACGCATTGTGACTGAGATTGACCCGATCCCTCAGATTGTGATTGCAACGCCGGGAGCGGAGCCATTCTGTCCGGGAGGATACTCCACGGTAATCATTCTCGATGCGGGGCGGCAGCTCTACAGCGACAAGATGAGGGTGATTGAAAACGCGTTACGACTGTGGGCACACGCTATCGCGTGCTGCAGTGCGACGGGGCGCGTCTTCGTGCAGGGTGCGGGTAACCGGCTGGGGGCCGTGCTCGGTTCTGGCACGTACGACGATTACATGCGTAGTGAGGTCGCCGAACGCACGCAACTTCACTTGCCGCCAGCCGCTCGCATGGCTCACCTCACGGGTACGGCAACCGTCGTTTCTCGTGCGCTGGAAGCGCTTCCGCGCGAGGGCATCTATTCAGTACTCGGTCCCATGCCCGAAGGCGACGATCACGTTCGTGCCACGGTGTTGTTTTCCTATGCGCGTGGCGGTGAGGTTACGCAAAGCCTTCGTGCCAGTGTTGTCGCAGCGGCGACGGCTCGCCGGCGAGCCGGCTCAACGCCGGCATTACGGGTTCGTCTTGACGATGCTCACGTGGGCTCACATGGTTCATAACTCGAGTGGAGGTTCGGCATGCGCGTAATTTTTGCGGGCACGCCCGACGTTGCAGTCCCGTCGTTGAGCGCGTTGCACGCGTCTGCGCATGAGGTGGTTGCCATCCTTACCCGTCACGACGCTCCCGTTGGCCGTTCGCGCACGCTGACGCGCTCGAGTGTCGCCGCGTGGGGAGATGAGCACGGCATCCCCGTGATTACCGCCAATCGTCCGGACGCCGAAACTCGCACAGAACTCGCGGCGTTCTCGGCCGACATCGGTGTGATCGTGGCCTACGGCGCTCTCCTTGACAGCGACATGCTGACTCTTCCGGCGCGTGGGTGGATTAACCTGCACTTCAGCGCACTCCCGGAATTTCGTGGTGCTGCCCCCGTTCAGCGAGCCCTGCTGGCGGGTGCATCAACCATCGGGACGTCGGTATTCCAGCTCGTCGAGGAGATGGATGCCGGTGCAACCTTCGATGTTGAACAGCATCCCGTAGATTCACACCAGACCAGCGGCGAGGTGCTCGGAACTCTGGCGCTCTCCGGAGCCCAGCAACTTGTTCGCGTCCTTGACGCCATCGAAGCCGGGGGGATGGAGTCCACGCCTCAAGAGGGCTCGCCAAGTTTTGCCCCCAAACTGACGTCGCACGATGCACGACTTGACCCCCGTGAGTCGGCCATCATGACGTTCAACCGTTTTCGGGCGGTCACTCCCGAACCGGGGGCCTGGATCGAAACGTCGTCGGGGCGGATAAAGGTGACGGCCGCAGAGATGCTTTCCCCAGAACCGAGCCACAGCGCGAACCGCCTCCCTGTCTCTGTGATCGTGGAGCGCGACGGTCAGGTCTTCTTGGGTGTTTCCGATGGAGCGCTGTTGTTGCGGCGCGTTACCCCCGCTGGTAAGCGGGACATGGAAGCTACCGAATGGTTTCGTGGCATTCGTGCAGAATCCGTCGACGTGGTGAGTTCATGAACGCCCGTCGCGTGGCGTGGAACATCTTGCGAGATGTCGACGAGAACGACGCCTATGCAAATTTGGTCACTCCCGCAGCTCTGCGCGAAGCACGTCTCTCGAGGTCCGATGCCGGTTTCGTCACCGAACTGGTTTACGGAACGCTCCGCATGAGCGGTCTGTACGATGCGGTGATTGCCGCTGCAGCAGGGCGAAGCATCACCGACATTGAACCGGCCGTCCTCGACGTCCTCCGCTTGGGTGCCCATCAATGGTTAGAACTCAACACGCCAGCCCATGCCGCCGTGAGTGAGACCGTCAATCTTGCTCGGAGCGCGCACTTGGCGCGCACGGCTGGCTTCGTCAACGCGGTCATGCGCCGCATCACGGAACGCGGACGCGACGAGTGGCTCGATGTTGTCAGCTCAGGAACACGCGACGAGAACGATCGCCTGGCTGTCCGGTACTCGCATCCTCGTTGGGTCGTCGACGAACTTGCGGAGGCTCTCACGGCCCGTGGCCACGGGACTGACATTGAAGAACTGTTGGCCGCAGACAACACTCCCGCCACGGTTTCTCTCGTTGATTTGACCACCGCGCGGAGCACTCAGTCACCCGAGAGAGGCGGTCACCCCGAGTCGTGGGGCGACCAGATCGAGCCAGATGTGAGAACTCCCTTTTCTCTTGCAATGATGGGCGGAGACCCCGGTGTGGTTGTCAAGCAGTCGAGGGGGTTGGTTCGCGTTCAAGACGTGGGGTCTCAACTCGCTGCGCTTGCCCTGTGGGAGGCGCGTGAGGTTGTCGCTGACGAGTCGTGGTTGGACTTGTGTGCCGGCCCCGGAGGGAAAGCTGCGCTCCTCGCTGCCCTGGCCGAGCGCTCGGGTGTGCACTTGCTGGCCAACGAGATGAGCGAGCATCGGGCACAGCTGGTGCGCCAAGCGGTAGCGCCGTTTCCCGACACCACCGTTTCGGTGTCTGACGGTCGGTCCTATTCAGTGTCTCCTCAGCGGTTCGACCGAGTGCTCGTTGACGCACCGTGTTCCGGACTCGGCGCTCTCCGTCGTCGACCCGAGGCGCGATGGCGGCGTACGCCGGAGGATGTTGTCGAACTCGTCGCGCTGCAGGAGCAGTTACTGGCCGCTGCCTGCCACGTGGTGGCGCCGGGTGGCTTGCTCGCCTACGTGACGTGTACGCCGTCTGTTGCTGAAACGACGGGTGTGCTTGAGTCGGTCATGGGGGGCCGCAGTGACTTCGTTCCCGTGCCGGTCGCACCCATCATTCGGCGGATCACCCGAGGCGTTATCTCCCCGAATGACGACGTCGACTTTGTTCAGTTGTGGCCACACACCGATGGCACTGACGCAATGTTTATTAGCCTCTTCGCTCGCTCAGCAAAGTAGGCTCGGCAACATGACAGCCCGCATCAACCCGAGCATCCTGTCGGCAGACTTCGTCAACATGCAGCACGATCTCGACCGGATTGCCACCGCCGATTACGTTCACGTTGATGTGATGGACAACCATTTCGTGCCCAATCTGACGTTCGGCCCCCAAATGGTGCAGCGCATTCAGGAGACGTCGCCGATCCCGCTCGACGTTCACCTCATGATTGCCGATCCCGACCGATGGGCGCCAGGATACGCAGAATTGGGGGCCTTTTCGGTCACGTTTCACCTCGAGGCTGCCACGGATCCGGTGGCCGTGGCGCGTGCCCTGCGCGCGCGCGGTTCCCGCGCCGGTGTTGCGGTCAAACCTGATACTCCGGTCGACGCGCTCCTCGACATCGTCGCCGAATTTGATCAGATTTTGGTCATGACGGTTGAGCCGGGCTTCGGTGGCCAGTCATTCATGCCGGGTGTTCTCCCCAAGCTGGGTCAGCTGACGCGCGCAATTAGCCAACAGGGTTGCGACGTGTGGCTGCAGGTCGATGGCGGGGTGACCGAAGACACCATCGTCGAGGCCGCGGCGGCCGGTGCAGACACGTTTGTCGCTGGCTCAAGCGTCTACGGACACGCCGATCCAAGCGTTGCCATTGCGGCACTTCGTCGTGCCGCGGGTGAGCACCTGCATGAGCGCTAATCTTGATACGTGAAAACGTTTGAAGGTCTCTTTGAGGAACTCTCGCAGCGTGTAGCGACACGTCCCGAGGGGTCGCGCACTGTGGCGGAATTTGACGCGGGCGTTCACACGATTGGCAAGAAGATCGTGGAGGAAGCTGCCGAGGTCTGGATGGCTGCCGAGTATCAGGATGACGCACACACGGCCGAGGAGATTTCACAGTTGCTCTATCACGTTCAGGTGCTGATGCTCCGCAAGGGTCTCAGTCTCGAGAACGTCTACACCTACCTCTAAGCGCTTCGCTACCCGGTCAAGGAACCCCATGCTTCGAATAGCTGTACCCAACAAGGGCTCACTCGCCGACGTTGCCATCGAGATGCTGCGCGAGGCGGGCTATGCCACGCGTCGTGATACCCGTGAACTGCACGTGGAGGATCCCCGTAACGACGTGGAGTTTTTCTATCTGCGTCCCCGAGACATCGCGACGTACGTTGGTTCGGGGGCGCTCGATGTGGGAATCACGGGGCGCGATTTGCTCCTCGATTCGGGATCGAGCGCCACAGAGATTGCTGACCTGAGCTTTGGCCAATCAACTTTTCGATTCGCGGCACCGGTGGGCACTATTTCTTCGGTGTCCGAGCTTGAAGGCCGTCGCGTGGCAACGAGCTATCCGGGACTTGTCGGATCTTTTCTTGAGTCGGCTGGGGTGTCCGCCACCCTCGTCACGCTAGATGGCGCCGTCGAATCGGCCGTGCGCTTGGGCGTTGCCGATGCCGTGGCCGACGTCGTCTCCACGGGGTCGACGTTACGCAAGGCCGGCCTTGAAATTTTTGGCCCCGTCATTTTGGAAAGTTCTGGAGTGCTGATTTCCGGCGGCAGCACCACCGCTCCGGCCACAACACTCTTGCGACGACTGGAGGGTGTTCTCGTAGCGCGGTCGTACGTTCTCATGGACTACGACTGCCCGGTCACCCTGTTGGAGCGGGCCTGTGCCCTGGCGCCGGGCATTGAATCGCCCACCGTCTCGCCACTTCGTGATCCTGAGTGGGTCGCTGTACGCGTGATGGTTCCGCAGTCGGATCAAAACCAAGTCATGGATGCCCTCTACGAGCTGGGAGCACGCGCCATCTTGGTCAGTTCCATTCACGCGGCCAGGCTCTAGCGTGTCGCTCTCCGTGCGCATCATCCCGTGTCTCGACGTGTCGGGGGGACGCGTGGTCAAGGGTGTGAACTTCGAGAATCTTCGTGACGCTGGCGATCCGGTCGACTTGGCGCGGCTGTACTACGCGCAGGGTGCCGATGAAGTGACCTTCCTCGACGTATCGGCCACTGTCGATGGTCGTGACACCATGTACGACGTCGTGGCGCGCACCGCCGACGAGGTGTTCATACCGCTCACTGTGGGTGGGGGAGTGAGAACGGCTGACGATGTGGCTCGTCTGCTGGCGAGCGGCGCCGACAAGGTCAGCGTGAACAGCGCCGCCGTCGCACGTCCGAATCTCCTCGACGACATTTCCGCTCGATTCGGTGCTCAGGTCTTGGTTCTGAGTCTTGACGTCAAACGTTCGGACCGGACCGCCAGCGGTTTTATCGTGACGTCCCACGGCGGGCGCACCGAGACAGACATTGACGCGGTCGACTGGACTCGTGAGGCACAGGAGCGCGGCGTCGGCGAATTGCTCGTCAACTCCATCGATGCCGACGGTACAAAAGAGGGCTTCGATCTCGAGCTGATTTCACTGATTGCGGTGAACGCCCACGTTCCCATCATTGCCTCCGGTGGCGCGGGAAATGCCCAAGACTTCGCACCGGCCGTTGCCGCGGGAGCGGACGCGGTTTTGGCAGCATCCATTTTTCACTCGGGCGATGTGCGAATCGCGGATGTCAAGGCGGACTTGACCACGCACGGATACGAGGTGCGTGCAGCATGACGACAACACCCGAAATCGCGTTCAACGAGCAGGGGCTCGTTCCTGTCGTCGTTCAGGACGAAACGTCCAAGCGAGTCCTCATGGTCGCGTACATGAACAGCGAGGCACTGGAACTCACACTGACCACGGGCCGTGCGGTTTACTGGTCGCGTTCACGGGGAGAACTGTGGCGCAAGGGTGACACGAGCGGGAATGCTCAATTTGTTCGCCGCGTGGAGTTGGACTGTGACAGGGACACGCTTCTGATCACCGTGGAGCAGGTCGGTCCCGCGTGTCACACCGGCACGACGTCCTGCTTTGACGTCGCGGTAGTGCCAGCCGTTACGGACCTCACACCCGGCGATGCCCTCCCTCCGCTCGTGAAAGAATAGTGTCACCATGAGCCAAACCACTCGCGAAGAATTCGTTGCCCTCGTCGGCAGTGGTCAGCGTGTCCTCACGGTCTGTCGTGAGGTCTTTGCCGATGCGGATTCTCCCGTGTCGTTGTATCGCCGACTGTCGGAGTCACGCCCGGGGTCATTCCTTCTTGAGTCTGCGGAGCAGGGCGGTATCTGGTCTCGCTTTTCCTTCGTTGGTGTTGAGAGTTTCGGCACGCTGACCGATGTCGACGGGGTCTCTCGCTGGATCAACTATTCGCTCCACGAGTCGCGTGCTTTTGACGGACCGGTTCCCGAATTGGGCTTGGATGCTGTCTCGGTGCTCACGCAGCGCTGGGCAAGTTCTCCCCACGGTCACGCCGCACCTCTCACGGGCGGTCTCGTAGGTTTCATCGGGTGGGACGCTGTGCGCCAACTTGAGCGTCTGCCCGACGCGCCTCCCGCCGAGGTTCCCGTTCCGGGGCAGGCCCTCAACTTTGTCCGCGACCTTGTCGTTATTGACCATCGCACGGGAACGTTGACGTTAGTCACGAACGTGCTCGCACTCGACGGTGCACCCGATTATGACGAGGCAATTGGTCGCATCGATGCGATGGAGGCTCGGCTTCGAGCACCACACACCGCGGCCGTGTCGCTCATCGACTTGACGATCCATGCTCAGCCCGAACACCGCACCGAACGGGACGACTACCTGTCTTCGGTTTTGACGTCCAAGGACTACATCGTCGCTGGTGACATTTTCCAGGTCGTGATTTCACAGCGATTCGAACTCGAGTGTCGAGCGACCCCGTTGGACGTTTACCGTGTCCTCCGATCGTTGAACCCCAGCCCGTACATGTACCTGCTGAGTCTGGAAACCGTTGACGGCACGCCGTACGCCGTTGTGGGATCCTCGCCCGAAGCGCTCGTCAAGGTTCAGGAGGGTCGCGTCTTTACTCATCCAATCGCGGGATCACGACCGCGCGGTGGCACTCCCGAAGTCGACCAGGCCCTTGAAACAGAGCTCCTCGCGGACGAGAAGGAGCGGGCTGAACACCTCATGCTCGTGGATCTCGCGCGAAACGACCTGTTGCGCGTCTGTGACGCGGGCAGTGTCGAGGTCACGGAGTTCATGCGTGTTGAGCGCTTTAGCCACATCATGCACATCGTGTCGTCGGTGGAGGGAAACCTGCGAGACGGTCAGGATGCGGTCGACGTTTTTCGGGCCACGTTCCCCGCAGGCACTCTGTCCGGCGCTCCCAAGCCGCGTGCCCTCGAGATCATTGACGAGCTCGAACCTGCCGGCCGCGGGGTGTACGGCGGCGTCGTGGGTTACTTTGACTTTGCGGGCAACGCCGACCTTGCCATCGCTATTCGAACAGCAACGATTGCCAGCGGACGCGCGTATGTGCAGGCCGGTGGTGGTCTCGTAGCTGACAGCGACCCCGAGGCAGAGTTTCAGGAGAGTGTCAACAAGGCGGCCGCACCACTCCGTGCCGTCGCCATTGCCAATGCCTTGATTGATACGGCGTCAGAATCCCGATGATGCACCTACCGTCGCGAGCCTGATGCGCATCACTCGCTCGCTTATTGTCGTAGCAACTGTCGTGGTCGCCGCCCTTCTGTTAGTGGCGAGTGCTCAACCATGGGTCGTCCTGGGTCTGTCCTCAGCTGAGTCGAGTTCACGCGAACTGACCGTTTTGGGGGCGACGCTCGCGCCCGCCTTTGTGGGATTGAGCCTGGCGTATGTGGCGGCGATGATGGTCGCGCTGATATCCCGTGCGGTGGTGCGCATCGTCTGCGCGATGATTGCTGCACTCGTCGGCGTCGCTGCTGGAATCGTCGAACTTGTTGCGGTGGCCGACCCGGTGGCCGCTGCGCGCGTCACCATCGCACGCGTTACGGGAATCTCCGATACGGATCATCAACGAGACCTCATCACCGGGATATCTCTCCAACCCTGGGCATACATTGCTCTTGTGGGTGTGCTTCTCGCCGTGATTGTTGCCCTCACGGTTCTACGCGCTGGAAGAACCTGGACAACGAACGCGAGTAGGTTCGAACGCCCTGCCGGTGCCTCTCGCATGCGGGCTCGCGTTCTGCCTGCCTCTGAGCGTGATCCGCACGAAACGTGGGACGATCTGTCGAGCGGGGGAGACCCGACGCAGAGTGCCAAGGACTAAACTGAAGACGTATCCGATAACCGAGGAGTAACTATGAGCGCCAACCCATCCGACCCGGGTGAAGGTCACTCGCCCGCCGCGTGGACCGCTGTCGTCATCATGCTGGTTGCTTTCGCAGCCGGCACTCTGTTTTTCGTTCTGAACCTCCCCATTGGTGTTTACGCCAGCGTGGGACTCTTGATTGTTGGCGCTCTCATGGGCCCCATCTTGGCGAAGGCCGGGTACGGAGTGAACGGGCCCAAGTACGTTCCGAAGGTGCACTCCTAACTTGTTGCTCGCCGAACTGACCGCGGGAGCGGTCGAAGATGCCCGCACCCGCGAACGGACTGTCCCACTCGCGGTGATGATTGAGCGCGCTCACGCCGCTACGCCAGCAATTGATGCGCTGGCTGCACTCGCACCGAGTGATCACGTCAAGATCATTGCTGAAGTGAAGCGCTCCAGCCCCTCTCGGGGTGACATGGCGGAGATCGCCGATCCGGCAGCTCTCGCACTCACCTATGCGGCTGCGGGGGCATCGGCCATTTCCGTCCTCACCGAGGAGCGTCGCTTCAAGGGATCACTCGATGACCTCGATGCCGTGCGCAGCGTGGTGGACATTCCCGTTTTGCGCAAAGACTTTATCGCCACCGACTACCAGGTCTATGAGGCACGTGCTCACGGTGCGGACATCGTTCTGCTGATTGTGGCCGCTCTTGAGCAGCCGGAGCTGATTCACCTTTACGAACTCACGCGTTCGTTGGGCATGACCGCGCTCGTGGAGACGCACTCCGAGGTGGAGGTGACCCGTGCGGTCGACGTGGGTGCTGGGTTAATTGGGGTCAATGCCCGAGACCTCGACACTTTTGAATTGGACCGGGAATTGTTCGGCCGGATTGCGGATCGCATTCCCGGTTCGACGATTAGTGTCGCCGAATCGGCAGTTCGTTCAGCCGAAGATGTTGCCCACTATCGCGCCGAAGGCGCCGATGTGGTTCTTGTTGGTGAGGCGTTGGTCACTTCTGACCCCGTCGTGACGATGGCGGGATTCTTAGCCTCATGAGTAACCTACGTATGCAACAGGGACCCTACTTCGGTGATTTTGGTGGCCGGTATGTTCCCGAATCACTCATCGCCGCACTTGACGAACTCGCAGAGGCCTACGAGCTGGCCAAGCTCGATCCCACTTTCACCGAGGAACTCGCTCACCTGCATGCGACGTACACCGGCCGTCCCTCCATCATCACCGAGGTACCTCGTTTCGCCGAGCACGCCGGGGGAGCGCGCATCATTCTGAAGCGCGAGGATCTGAATCACACGGGAAGCCACAAGATCAATAACGTTCTGGGCCAGGCGCTCCTCGCTCGTCGTATTGGCAAGACACGACTGATCGCCGAGACGGGCGCCGGTCAACACGGCGTAGCTACGGCCACCGCTGCCGCACTCTTTGGAATGGAATGCATCGTCTACATGGGCGAGGTTGACACGCAGCGCCAGGCATTGAACGTTGCCCGGATGCGCCTGCTCGGGGCAGAAGTCATCCCCGTCACCACGGGGTCGCGTACCCTCAAAGACGCCATCAACGAAGCGTTGCGCGACTGGGTAGCGAACGTCGACAACACCCATTATTTGCTCGGCACCGTGGCCGGACCGCATCCTTTTCCGCAGATGGTCCGCGATTTTCACAAGATCATCGGCGAGGAAGCACGCGAGCAAGTGCTGGCTCTCACGGGTGCCCTTCCCGACGCCGTCATCGCCTGCGTGGGTGGGGGATCAAACGCCATTGGCATCTTCCACGCCTTCCTCGATGACGACGGCGTCGAGTTGATTGGCTGCGAGGCGGCCGGTCGCGGGATCGATACACCCGAGCACGCGGCGACGTTGACCCTGGGTCGTCCGGGCGTCCTTCACGGTGCTCGCAGTTACATGCTTCAGGATGCCGACGGTCAGACCATGGAATCGCACTCCATCTCGGCGGGCCTCGACTATCCCGGTGTCGGACCGGAACACTCGTGGCTCAAGGACCTGGGCCGAGCCACCTATCGGCCCATCACCGACGACGCCGCAATGGCGGCGCTCAGACTATTGAGTCAAACCGAGGGCATCATCCCCGCCATCGAGACCGCGCACGGACTCGCCGGCGCCATGGAAGTCGGTCGCGAGCTTGGTCCCAACGCTACCCTCCTCATCAACCTCAGCGGCCGCGGTGACAAGGACATGCAAACGGCAGCTGAGTACTTCGGCCTCTTGGACGGTTCCGCATGACGTCACAGGTAAACGCGGTCTTTGACGAGCGCCGCGAACACGGTTTGCTGGTGGGTTACTTGCCCCTGGGCTTTCCCACGGTCGATGCCTCGGTGGACGCTGCGGTAGCTCTCGTCGAGAACGGGGTGGATATCCTCGAAATGGGCCTTCCCTACAGCGACCCTGTCATGGACGGTCTCGTTATTCAACGGGCAACCAATACGGCCCTGGAGGCTGGTTTTCGCCTCGCTCAGACCTTTGACGCGGTGGCCGCCATCCGCGCTCGGGTTGACGCGCCAGTGTTGGTGATGACCTATTTCAATCCAGTTTTGCAATACGGCGTGGAGAAGTTTTCTCAGGAACTTGAAGATGCCGGTGGCGCCGGACTCATTACTCCGGATCTGATTCCTGATGAAGCCTCGGAGTGGTTGCACGCAGCGAACGCGCACGACCTTGATCGGGTCTTCCTCGCCGCGCCGTCGTCATCACCGGAGCGGCTTGAATCCTCCACCAAGAACAGCCGAGGCTTTGTTTACGCCGTCTCGACGATGGGCATCACGGGAGCCCGGACAGATGTTGACTCGGCCGCGCGCGGACTCGTTGAGCGACTCCGTTCTGCCGGAGCAGAAAACATTGGCGTGGGCTTAGGAATTTCGACACCCCAACAGGTGAGCGAGGTACTTGAGTACGCCGATGCCGCCATCGTGGGTTCGGCACTCATCACCGCGCTGGCAGACGGAGGACCATCGGCCGTAGCCACTCTGGCCCGTGAGCTCTCAGCCGGCAAGCACTAGACCTCAATAGACTGATTTCGACGAACGTCGATTCAGTTAGCCCGACTCCACTAAAGGACCCCGCACTCGTGAACGCTCAGCAAATTCTGGCTAGTCTGCCCAGTCCTCCCGTGTCGTGGCAGTACTTTGATCTCGGCCCGATTCGCATTCACATTTATGCGCTGGCCATCTTGCTGGGCATCGTTCTCGCGGTCTGGATTACCGGGCGTCGACTCACGGCACGAGGCGCCGAGAAGGGCGTTGTTCTCGACTTCTTGCTGTGGACTGTTCCACTGGGAATCATCTTTGCTCGGGCGTATCACGTTCTGACCCACCTCGGTGACTACATCGGCCCCGGCATCGATCCGATGTCCGTGTTCTTCATTTGGCAGGGTGGCAACGCGATCTTTGGCGCACTCATCGGTGGCGCACTCGGCGTATGGCTCGGTTCGCGACAGACCGGTGTGCGATTCCTGAGCTTCGCTGACGCTTTGATTCCCGGCCTTCTTGTGGCGCAGGCCACGGGTCGCATCGGAAACTACTTCAACCAAGAACTCTTCGGTTTGCCCACGACACTTCCGTGGGGTCTCGTGATTGATTTGCCCAATGCTGCTGTTCCCGCCGGTTTGCCGGTCGACACGCTCTTCCACCCCATGTTTCTCTACGAAATCATCTGGAACCTAGCGGGAGTCGTCATCCTCTTGCTGATTGAGCGTCGCCACGAGATGCGCTGGGGAAAGGCGCTGGCCTTCTATCTGGTGTGGTACGGCCTGGGACGGACCTGGTGCGAAGCATTGCGCTTGGACCCCAGCGAAACATTCCTCGGCATCCGCACGAACATCTGGGCGTCCTTTGCCGCCATCATTCTCGGAATCGTCTTGTACGTCGTGCAATCGCGCCGTCACCCCGGACGTGAAGAGTCTGTCTACCTCCCCGGCCGTGGTCCCCGCAAGGCTGATGTAGACTCAGAACCATCGGAAAAACCCCGAAAATCTGCTGGCAGTGACGCCGCACCGGTCAAGGATTCTCCTCGGGCCACGTCGGCCACAAGTCGCACAGGCAAGTAGAGAGCCCGCCACGTTCTTGTCCACGTTTTTCCTGCCTCGCAGGAAACTCATCTGTGTCTATTCCTAGGAGAGGTGTCGTGAATATTCCACTGCCACACCACCGCTTCTCTGCCGTGCCCGCAGGCACAGGACTGTTCGACCCAGCGTTTGACAAGGACTCGTGTGGCTTTGCGCTGGTCGCAACTCTGCGCGGCACTGCCGGACACGACATTATCGATGTCGCTCTCGATGCGCTGCGAAATCTTGAACACCGCGGGGCAGTAGGTTCCGATGCCGGTACGGGTGACGGCGCTGGAATCATGACGCAGATCCCTCACGAATTCTTGATGGCCGTGTCGGGCTTCGATCTTCCCGATATGGGATCGTATGCGGTCGGCAACGCGTTTCTTCCCGTGGATGCCGACGCTCGCGCAGACGTGGTTGCGGCAGTTGCGCACATGGCTGACGAAGAAGGTCTCCGCGTCATCGGATGGCGTGACGTCCCGGTTGACCCGTCAAGTTTGGGCGTTCTCGCCAAAGAGGCCATGCCTCACATTGCACAGGTGTACGTCGCGGATGCTGCGGGGCTGCTCTCGGGTATCGACCTT
Organism: Actinomycetota bacterium; assembly: GCA_947450345.1. GTDB lineage: Bacteria > Actinomycetota > Actinomycetes > Actinomycetales > Microbacteriaceae > UBA963. The sequence continues at coordinate 23,829 of CANFVD010000009.1, read as the reverse complement.
GATCGCCGCGTTTATCGTTTGCGCAAGCGCGTCGAACGCGATCACGAGGTCTATTTCCCATCCCTGTCGTGCCGCACGCTTGTTTACAAGGGCATGGTCACAACTCTCCAGCTCGAGCCGTTCTATCCCGACCTCTCAGACGAGCGCTTCGCGTCGCGTCTCGCGTTGGTTCACTCGCGTTATTCAACGAACACCTTCCCGTCATGGCCTCTGGCGCACCCGTTCCGTTTTGTGGCTCACAACGGCGAGATCAACACGGTGCAGGGAAACCGCAACTGGATGCGGGCGCGCCAGTCGCAGCTCGCCTCCGACAAGCTCGGGGCCATGGCCGATCTCCTACCCGTCTGTACCGACGGAGCAAGTGACTCGGCATCGTTCGACGAGGTCGTCGAGCTTCTCAACCTCGGTGGCCGAAGCCTGCCACACGCGATCATGATGATGATCCCGGAGGCGTGGGAAAACCAGCCCAACATGGATCCCGACCGTCGTGCGTTCTACGAGTATCACTCGACCATGATGGAAGCGTGGGACGGCCCCGCGGCTATGGCGTTTACTGACGGCACGCTCGTAGGCGCCACCCTCGATCGCAACGGTCTACGTCCGGGACGTTACCTGGTCACCGAAGACGGGCTCATTGTCGTCGCCAGTGAAATCGGTGTCTACAAGGTCGACCCCGCGAAGGTCGTCCGCAAGGGCCGACTTCAGCCGGGCAAGATGTTCCTTGTCGACACCGAGGCCGGCCGCATCATTGATGACGAAGAGGTCAAGGCCGAACTAGCCCACTCCGGTCCGTGGGCGGAATGGTTGGCCGAGGGGCGCATCGATTTTGCCGACCTGCCGCCCCGGGAACACGTCGTTCATTCGGCCGCATCCGTCGCGCGCCGCCAACGCACGTTTGGCTACACCGAAGAAGACCTTCGCATCATGTTGGCGCCCATGGGGCGGACCGGTCAGGAACCCCTGGGGGCCATGGGTTCGGATACGCCCATCGCGGTTCTTTCTGACAAGCCGCGGCTGTTGTTTGACTACTTCACCCAGCAGTTTGCTCAGGTGACGAACCCGCCACTTGATTCCATTCGCGAAGAAATCGTGACCAGCATGCGTCGCGGTCTCGGGCCCGAGCGCAACCTTCTCGACGCAACCGTGGATCACGCGCGTCAGGTTGTTGTCCCATTCCCCATCATTGACAATGACCAGCTGAGCCAAATTCTGCACCTGACGACGGAGAACAATGCTCCCGCGACGCGACGCCTCAGCGGCCTGTATCCGGCCGGAGGAGGCGCTGCGGCGCTGTCGCTGCGTATCGAGCAACTGTGTGCCGAGGCGGACGCGGCAATCGCCGACAACGTGACGTTCCTGATTTTGAGCGACCGCGACAGCAACCACGAAATGGCCCCGATTCCATCGCTCTTGTTGGTCTCGGCGATTCACCATCACCTCATCCGCCAACAATCGCGTATGCAGGTATCGCTCGTTGTCGAGACTGGCGATGTGCGTGAAGTTCACCACGCCGCCCTCCTGATCGGGTATGGAGCGGGAGCGCTCAACCCCTACCTCGCCATGGAGTCGGTCGAGAGCATGATTCGTGAGGGCTACATCACGGACATCACCCCGAAGAAGGCCACAAAGAACCTCATCAAGGCTCTTGGCAAGGGCGTTCTCAAGATCATGTCGAAGATGGGCATTTCGACCGTGAGTTCTTACTCGGGGGCCCAAACGTTCGAAGCCGTCGGTTTGAGCCAGGAATTTGTCGACCAGTATTTCACCGGTACCACGAGTCGATTGGGCGGCATTGGCCTCGAGGCCATCGAGAGTGAAAACGCTGCTCGACACTCGAGCGCCTATCCCACCAAGGCCGGCACGAGTTTGGTGCACGAGCGACTGACCACGGGCGGCGAGTACCAGTGGCGTCGCGATGGGGCTCCGCACCTCTTCAACCCCGAGACGGTCTTCAAGCTTCAGCACGCCACGCGAACGCGCCGCTACGACGTCTTCCGCGAGTACACCGACCTGGTCGATGGACAGGCGGAGCAGTTGATGACACTGCGCGGCCTCTTCTCTCTCGGTGGTCACGACGTCACACCCGTTCCTCTCGACGAGGTGGAGTCCGTAGCCTCCATTGTGAAGCGGTTCTCGACGGGAGCCATGAGTTTCGGGTCAATTTCTCCCGAGGCCCACGAGACCCTCGCGATTGCCATGAACCGACTGGGCGCCAAGTCGAACACCGGAGAGGGAGGCGAAGACGTCGACCGTCTTCTCGATCCCGAGCGTCGGAGTGCCATAAAGCAGGTTGCCTCGGGTCGATTCGGTGTGACGAGCATGTACCTCACGCACGCCGATGACATCCAAATCAAGATGGCGCAGGGTGCCAAGCCCGGCGAGGGCGGGCAATTGCCCCCCAACAAGGTCTACCCGTGGATTGGTCGCATCCGCCATTCGACTCCCGGTGTTGGGCTCATCTCTCCGCCACCGCATCACGACATCTACTCGATTGAAGACCTCAAGCAGTTGATCTTCGATCTCAAGCGGGCCAATCCCTCGGCCCGAGTGCACGTGAAGCTTGTGAGTCAGTCCGGTATCGGCGCCGTTGCCGCTGGTGTGTCGAAGGCGCTTGCCGACGTGATTCTCATCAGTGGCCACGACGGCGGAACGGGCGCCAGCCCGCTCAACTCGCTCAAGCACGCGGGAACACCGTGGGAGCTCGGCTTGGCCGAAGCCCAACAGACACTGATCGCCAACGACATGCGTGACCGTGTGGTCGTGCAGGTTGACGGACAGCTCAAGACGGGCCGAGACGTCATCGTGGCAGCCTTGCTCGGCGCCGAAGAGTTCGGTTTTGCCACGGCACCGCTCGTGGTGAGCGGTTGCATCATGATGCGCGTCTGTCACCTCGACACGTGTCCCGTGGGTGTCGCCACGCAGAATCCCGAGCTGCGCGAGCGGTTTAGCGGAACACCCGAGTTCGTCATCAATTTCTTCGAGTTCATTGCCGAACAGGTCCGCGAGCTTCTGGCATCCCTCGGCCTGCGCAGCCTTGACGAAGCCATTGGACGCGTCGACCTTTTGAATACCGACAGAGCCGTGTCGCACTGGAAGACCGATGGTCTCGATCTCGCGCCCATCCTCCAGCGAGAGTCCTTTGATCTCGCTTCTCCCCGTCGCCATGCCCGTGACCAGCTTCACGAACTCGATGAGCACTTCGATCGCGCCCTGGTGGGCAAGGCAACCTCGGCTCTGGCAACGGGGGAGCGGGTGGAGCTCACTCTGGACATTCAGAACACCGAGCGTGCCGTGGGCACTCTGCTGGGTCACGAACTCACCAAGCTGCACGGTGTCAACGGTTTGCCGGCGGGAACCATCGATGTCACGCTGACCGGTTCGGCCGGACAATCCTTGGGCGCGTTCATGCCGATGGGCATTACCTTGCGCCTGATCGGCGACGCTAACGATTACCTGGGTAAGGGTCTCTCGGGCGGAACCGTCATTGTCCGAACACACCCCGACAGTCCGTTCCCCGCCGACGACAACGTGATTGCGGGAAACGTCGTGGGTTACGGCGCCACCTCGGGGTCGATGTTCATCAACGGACTCGTGGGTGAGAGATTCTTCGTGCGCAACTCGGGAGCCACAGCTGTTGTTGAGGGCGTGGGCGACCACGCACTTGAGTACATGACGGGTGGACTCGCCGTGATTTTGGGCACTACGGGACGCAACCTGGGAGCGGGCATGTCCGGCGGAATCGCCTACGTGAATGGTCTGAGTGCGGACAACGTGAATCCAGACGTGCTTTCCTCGGGCGAACTCGTCCTCGGAACACTCGGCGGCGCGGACCGCGAGATTCTTCGGGACCTGTTGGAGCGACACGTCGCCGAGACCGGCAGTGCCTTGGCGTCGCGCATCCTGGCCGGCGGAGACACCACTCTCGATAACTTCGTCAAGGTAACACCTCGTGATTACGCGGCCGTCCTGGCCACCCGACAGTCCGCTGTGGACGCGGGTGTTGACCCCGACGGCAACGAGACGTGGTTGCGAATTATGGAGGTGACCGGTGGCTGATCCAAAAGGATTCCTGACGACCCGAGACCGCGAGGTTCCCGCACGTCGGTCAATTCCGCTGCGTGTCAAGGACTGGAAAGAGGTCTACGAACCCGGGGATCCGGCTGCCCTTGCTCGTCAAGCGGGCCGGTGCATGGATTGTGGCGTGCCCTTCTGCCATCAGGGCTGTCCGTTGGGAAACCTCATTCCCGAGTGGAACGACCTTGTCTGGCGAGACGATTTTGAGGGCGCCATCGAGCGTCTCCACGCCACAAACAACTTTCCCGAGTTCACCGGTCGAATTTGCCCGGCACCCTGTGAGTCCGCGTGCGTGCTCGGAATCAACCAACCTGCCGTCACCATCAAGCAGGTCGAGGTGTCGGTCATCGATCACGCCATGGCCAACGGTGGCCTGACGCCTCACGTTCCGCAGCGGTTGACCGAAAAGACAGTCGCCGTCGTCGGATCGGGTCCCGCGGGTCTGGCGGCCGCTCAACAGCTCACGCGCGCCGGTCACACCGTCGTCGTCTTCGAGCGCGATGACCGCGTGGGCGGTCTGCTGCGCTACGGCATTCCCGATTTCAAGCTCGAGAAGCACTCGGTTGATGCGCGCATCGCTCAGATGGAAGCCGAGGGAACGCGCTTCCGCACGAGTACCAACATTGGTTCTGACATTACGTGGGATCAGTTGCGTGAGCGCTTTGACGCGATTGTTGTCGCCACGGGAGCCCTTCGGCCGCGCGACTTGCCCATTCCCGGCCGTGATCTCAACGGGATTCACTTTGCGATGCCGTACCTCACGCAGTCCAACCGCGTCGTTGCCGGTGATTCGGTTGATGGCCAAATTTCTGCTGCCGGCAAGCACGTTGTGATCCTGGGTGGCGGCGACACGGGAGCTGACTGCCTCGGAACTGCTCACCGTCAGGGTGCTGCTTCGGTGACAACTCTTGCCATTGGCAAGCGTCCTCCGGAGGAACGTCCGGAGAGCGAGCCCTGGCCTCTCGCTCCACGACTCTTCGAAATTGCGAGTGCTCACGAGGAGGGTGGAGAGCGAGCATTCCTCGTCTCGACCGTTGAATTCCTAAGCGATGACGCGGGAAATGTTCGTGCTCTGCGTATCGCTGAGACGGAATTCCGTGACGGCGCCCGCGTGCCCAAATCGGGAACGGAACGCGAAATCCCCGCCGATCTGGTTCTCCTCTCCCTGGGTTTCACGGGAACCGATGCCGAGGGACTGAGCGAGCAAGGTGAGGTCGCCGTCGACAACGGTCTCCCCGCCCGAACGGCCGACTACGCGACCAACGTGCCCGGAGTTTTCGTCGCCGGTGATGCCGGCCGCGGTGCGTCCCTGGTTGTGTGGGCGATTGCCGAGGGCCGCGCCGTTGCTGCCGAGGTAGACACCTACCTCACCGGGTCAACCGTTCTCCCCGCACCGGTGCGCGCGACCGACAGGCCGTTCGCGATATAGCAGAGACCGTCACGCAGACTGTGACACGATTACCGTGATGCAAGAGACGGCATCCCAACAAGACAAGGGCACAACATGAGACGAGCCAAGATCGTAGCCACCCTCGGGCCGGCAACGTCCAGTTATGAAGACATCCGTGGCATCATCGAAGCCGGTGTTGACGTGGCCCGCATGAACCTTTCTCACGGTTCCTATGACGTGCACGAAGCGGTCTACAAGAATGTGCGCCAAGCAGCGGCCGACACGAACCGGGCTGTGGCTGTGCTGGTCGACCTCCAGGGACCCAAAATTCGTTTGGGCAAGTTTGAAGCGGGTCCCTACGACCTCGCTGTTGGCGACACGTTCATCATCACAACAGAAGACATTGTCGGAACGAAAGAGATTTCTTCGACGACCTACAAGGGCCTGCCTGACGACGTCAAGGCGGGAGACCCACTTCTGATCGACGACGGAAAGGTTACGCTCCGCGTTGTCAGTTCGGATGGCGTGCGCGTCACCACCACGGTAGAGGTCGCCGGTCCCGTCTCCAACAACAAGGGCATTAACCTTCCCGGTGTCGCCGTCAACGTTCCGGCGCTGTCCGACAAGGATGAGGCGGATCTGCGCTGGGGCCTGCGACTGGGTGCCGACTACATCGCCCTGAGCTTTGTTCGCGATGCCAAAGACATCGTGCGGGTTCACGAAATCATGGACGAAGAGGGCGTTCGTCTACCCGTCATTGCCAAGATTGAAAAGCCGCAAGCCGTTGATCATCTCGAAGAGATCGTTGACGCCTTCGACGCAATCATGGTTGCCCGCGGCGACCTCGGTGTTGAGCTTCCTCTCGAGGCGGTCCCCATCGTTCAGAAGGAAGCCGTCGAATTGGCTCGTCGATGGGCGAAGCCGGTGATTGTGGCCACGCAGGTTCTCGAGTCGATGATCTCGAGCCCGCGACCGACGCGAGCAGAGGCATCTGACTGCGCAAATGCCGTCCTCGACGGAACCGACGCCGTCATGCTCTCGGGTGAAACGAGCGTGGGAGATTATCCCGTGCTCACTGTCGAAACCATGGCCCGCATCATTGAGTCCACTGAAGACCACGGACTGCAGCGGATTCCCGCCCTGGGAACGAAGCCCCGCACGCAGGGTGGTGCCATCACACTGGCAGCAGCAGAGGTAGCCGACTTCGTCGACGCCAAGTTCTTGTGCGTGTTTACCGAATCGGGTGACTCTGCACGCCGCATGTCGCGACTCCGCTCAAGCATCCCCATGCTGGTGTTCACGCCGCACGAGGCAATTCGTCGCCGCATGGCACTGACGTGGGGAGTTCGTTCGTTCCTTGTTGAGCCGGTGACGCACACGGATGCGATGTTTGTTCAGGTCGACGATTACCTGTTGGGCGAAGGTCTGGCGTCCGTCGGCGACAAGGTCGTCGTTATCGCCGGAACACCCCCGGGAATTGCCGGATCAACAAACGATTTGCGCGTACATCGCGTCGGAGATGCTCACGGCGGTGCCGCCGTTGCCTACGCCAACGAGCTCTAGAGTTTTGTGCCGGATGTGGGACTTGAACCCACACGTCCTTACGGACAAAGCATTTTGAGTGCTCCGCGTCTGCCATTCCGCCAATCCGGCCGGCACAAAGTTTCTGCTCACATATTCTAGGCTGGACTCGTGACCGAAGAAGACACGTCGGCCAGCACTGCCCGCAGGGTTGTTGTTGCCGAAGACGAAGCGCTTATCCGCATGGACATCGTTGAGACCCTGCGCGATAACGGCTTCATTGTCGTGGGCGAAGCGGGGGACGGCGAGCGGGCTGTTGAGCTGGCGATCGAACTGCGCCCGGATCTCGTCGTGATGGACGTCAAGATGCCCAAGCTCGATGGCATCTCTGCGGCCGAGCGTTTGTCAAAGGACAACATTGCGCCCGTGGTTCTTCTCACCGCCTTTAGCCAGAAAGAGTTGGTCAATCGAGCCAGCGAGGCCGGAGCCATGGCGTATGTCGTCAAACCCTTCTCGCCGAATGACCTGTTGCCGGCGATTGAAATCGCGCTGTCGCGTTACGCCCAAATCCAGGCGCTCGAATCCGAGGTCGCAGATATGGCCGAACGGTTTGAGACCCGCAAGGTTGTCGACATTGCCAAGGGCATCCTGAACGAGAAGATGGGCCTCACCGAACCCGAGGCCTTTCGTTGGATTCAGAAGGCGTCAATGGATCGTCGCCTCACGATGAAAGACGTGGCAATCACCATCATCGATCAACTCGGGGTTGTTCCTCCGGTTTAGCCACCAGCTCGTTTGATGAGATTGGTGATGCGCACCGTCGACAGGCGCTTGCCCTCCTCGTTGGTGCATACGATTTCGTGTGTGGTCAGTGTGCGACCCAGGTGCAGTGCGCGACACGTGCCAATGATGTAGCCACCCACGCCACTGCCGGTGTGGCTGGCGTTGACCTCGATGCCCACTGCCATGCCGAGGTTGTTTTGGTGCGCGTAGATATTGGCGGCGATTGACCCCATGCTTTCGCCCATCACCACGAAGGAGCCACCGTGCAGAATGCCAAAGGTCTGCGAATTACCTTCGACGGGCATGGTGGCGACCGAATACTCCGGAGTCAGCTCATGCCACTGAATGTCCATCTTGAGGGCGAGGAGCCCCTGATCCTTGCCGAGAAGGGTGGTCAGATCGATGATGGGCGGACGAACAAATCCCGACATAACGCGCTCTTTCGGTCGAATCTTTCAGCCCGGTCCGTAGTCTCGGCCGGAAGGTAGGCTAGGGCTCATGCCTGCCGAAGCACAGCCTACTCTTCTCCTGATTGATGGCCATTCGTTGGCATTCCGCGCGTTTTACGCGCTTCCGGTTGATAGTTTTCAGACCGCCGACGGTCAGCACACCAACGCGATTCACGGCTTCATTTCGATGATGCTCAATCTTCTTGCCAAGGAAAAGCCCACGCACATCTGCGTCGCTTTCGATATCTCGCGCTACAGCTTCCGCACCAAGGAGTACCCGGAATACAAGGGAACCCGTGGCGAAACGCCAGCCGAATTCATTGGTCAGGTCCCTTTATTGCAAGACGCCCTGCACGCCATGAATATCACCACGCTGACCAAAGAGGACTACGAGGCTGATGACATTCTGGCCACGTTGGCAACGCGGGGTCGCGAGGCGGGGCACCACGTGCTGGTGGTGTCGGGTGATCGTGACACGATTCAGCTCGTCAACGACGATGTCACCCTGCTGTATCCCTCAAAACAGGGCGTGAGCGAGCTGACCCGGTACAACGCCGAAAAAGTGATGGAACGTTACGGAGTTCGCCCCGAGCAGTATCCCGAAATCGCCGCATTGGTGGGGGAGACGAGCGACAACCTTCCCGGCGTACCCAAGGTGGGTGAGAAGACTGCCGTCAAATGGATCACGCAGTATGGATCCTTGGACGAGATACTTGCTCACCGCGACGAAATCCCCGGAGTGGTCGGCAATAACCTCCGTGAGTTTGTCGACAACGTCACGCGCAATCGTCGGCTCAACCACCTCATTACCGACGTTGACCTGCCGGTCGGTCCTGCGGATTTGGCCATCGTGCCGATGAACGTTGACGCTGTCCGTGAGGTGTTTGGCAAGCTCGAGTTTCGTTCGCTGCTCGACCGCGTCCTGAAGTTGGCGGGTGTTGAGAAGGGTTCCGATTCGGGAGCCGGTGCTCCGGCCGGCACAACAACAGAAACGAGCCGGTCCCAGGCGCAAGCTGCTAGGTCGGTCACTTCGGAGGGAACCCGCGCTCCGACGAGCAGATTTGCCACCGATGATGAACACCCCGCTCCGGAGGCACCGGCGGGTGTCAGTTTGTTGGATGAGGAATTGGCGCAGTGGTTGCGCAATCACGCCTCGGACGAGGCAGTACCCGTGGCCATTGTCGTCGAAACGCAGAATGGCGCGCCGGTGAGTGTCGGTCTCGCCACGAGCACTCACACAGCGGTCGTACCCATCGGAGCGGTTCGGCAAGACATCGCTCCTCTCGTCGCGTGGCTTGCCGGACCAACACCGAAGACCTTCCACGGAGCCAAGACCGACCTCAAGTCCTTGTCTGCGCTCGACGTTGCCGTTGCACATGTCGCCCATGACACCGAGCTAGCGACGTGGATCATGTCTCCCGATGTCACCGGCCTGTCGCTCTCTGGCGCGCTCAAACTCTGTCTCGGTGACGTGCTTCCCGAACCGCATCCCGATCAGCTCATCGACGAGAACGCACTCGGTGTGGAGCAGGCCGCGTGGCACGTGAGTCGACTCACCGACTGGCAGCGTGAGGTCATGACCCCCACCGAGTTGGGTCTCCTGGGAGACATCGAATTGCCCACGTCGCACTCCTTGGCCGCGATGGAGACGCGTGGTGTGTCGGTCAGTAGAGACCGTCTGACCAGCTTGGGCAACGATCTTGCCGGTCGCGCTCAGGCGTTTCAAGACACCGCTTTTAAGATCATCGGCCGTGAGGTCAACCTCTCATCGCCCAAGCAGTTGCAGGACGTGCTCTTCACGCAGTTGGCGATGCCGCCCACCAAGAAGATGAAGACCGGATTCACGACTGACGCAGCGGCCCTTGCCGACCTTCAGATTTCGAATCCGCATCCCTTTCTAGATGCCCTCATGGGGTATCGCGAAACCACCAAGCTCAAGCAGATGGTCGAGACGCTGTCTCAGGCGATTGCCCCCGACGATCGCATTCACACGTCATACGTGCAGACTGGAACCAGTACGGGACGACTGAGCAGCGCGAACCCAAACCTTCAGAACATTCCGGTGCGGTCGGCCGACGGGCGTGAAATTCGCGAAGCATTTCAGGCGGGCGATGGCTACGACGCCATTCTCACGGCCGACTATAGCCAAATTGAAATGCGCATCATGGCGCACTTCTCTCAGGATGCTGGCCTGATTGAGGCGTTTACCGCGGGGGAGGACCTGCACCGCTTCGTGGGTGCCCGTATCTTCGGCGTTGATCCGGCAGACGTCACGTCCGAGATGCGCACAAAGGTTAAAGCCATGAGCTACGGTCTCGCCTACGGTCTTTCGGCCTTCGGGCTGGCTCGACAGTTGCGTATCGACAACAAAGAAGCAAAAACGCTCATGGCCGACTACTTCGAACGTTTCGGCGGAGTGCGCGACTATCTGCGTTCCGTCGTCGATGAGGCGCGGGAACGCGGCTACACCGAAACCCTGTTCGGGCGTCGGCGACCCTTTCCCGACCTGACGAGTCCGAACCACATTCTGCGCGCCAACGCGGAACGCCAGGCGCTCAATGCACCGATGCAGGGGACGGCTGCGGACATCATGAAACTGGCCATGAACCGCATTGAGGAACAGCTTCGTGCTGAGGGCTTCACGTCCCGCCTCCTCATGCAGGTCCACGACGAATTGTTTCTCGAGGTCACGAATGACGAGGTAGATCGCGTGCAGGAACTCGTCACACACCACATGAGTGCCGCGGCGACGCTGTCCGTTCCCCTCGATGTTCAGGTGGGTCGTGGGCGAACCTGGAATGAAGCCGCTCACTAACCGAACCGTGGCGACGAGTTTTTCTGTGGCTTGATTTCTCTGCTCATTTGCGTGCGTTTGGAACGGTCAGCGAGCTAAAGGTAAGATGCAGTCAGCACATTTGTGCCTTGTATCCGTTTGCCTCGTTCTGCCGAGCCTCCCGGTTCGGAAGTAACGAGGCCTGATTTTGTCCCACTAGGAGCACCACCTACATGACCCCCGCAACGACCCCGGCGAGCAAGCAGGTCGCCATTAACGACATTGGATCTGCTGAGGATTTTCTCGCCGCAGTCGAAAAGACGCTCAAGTTTTTCAACGATGGCGACCTCATTGAAGGAACCGTCGTAAAGATCGATCGTGACGAGGTACTCCTCGACGTCGGTTACAAGACCGAGGGTGTTATTCCCTCCCGTGAACTCAGCATCAAGCACGATGTCGACCCCAATGACGTTGTCAAGGTGGGTGACCTCGTTGAGGCTCTCGTTCTTCAGAAAGAAGACAAAGAAGGCCGCCTGATTCTCTCCAAGAAGCGCGCGCAGTATGAGCGTGCCTGGGGCGATGTCGAGAAGGTCCGCGACACCGACGGTGTTGTTACCGGTACCGTCATCGAGGTTGTCAAGGGTGGACTCATCGTCGACATCGGACTCCGCGGATTCCTCCCTGCCTCGCTCATCGAGCTGCGTCGCGTTCGCGACCTCACCCCTTACCTGGGTCAAGAGGTCGAGGCCAAGATTCTGGAACTCGACAAGAACCGCAACAACGTTGTTCTCTCGCGTCGCGCACTGCTTGAGCAGACGCAGTCGGAGAGCCGCAGCTCGTTCCTCACCAACCTTCAGAAGGGCCAGATCCGTAAGGGTGTCGTGTCCTCGATCGTCAATTTCGGTGCGTTCGTTGATCTTGGTGGCGTCGACGGTCTCGTTCACGTCTCCGAGTTGAGCTGGAAGCACATCGAGCACGCCAGCGAGGTTGTTGAGGTTGGCCAGGAAGTTACCGTCGAGATTCTCGAGGTCGACATGGATCGCGAGCGCGTGTCGCTGTCGCTCAAGTCAACTCAGGAAGACCCGTGGCAGGTGTTCGCGCGTACGCACGCCATCGGCCAGGTCGCTCCCGGCAAGGTCACGAAGCTCGTCCCCTTCGGCGCATTCGTTCGCGTCGCCGACGGCATCGAGGGCCTCGTGCACATCTCGGAACTCTCCGGTAAGCACATTGAACTCGCCGAGCAGGTTGTGTCCGTTGGCGACGATGTCTTCGTCAAGGTCATTGACATCGACCTCGAGCGTCGCCGCATCTCGCTGAGCCTCAAGCAGGCAAACGAGGGCGTGGACTCCGAGGGCACCGAATTTGACCCGGCTCTCTACGGCATGCTCACTGAGTATGACGAGAAGGGCAACTACAAGTACCCTGACGGCTTTGACCCCGAGACCAACGAATGGCGCGACGGCTTCGAGTCGCAGCGCGAGAAGTGGGAGCAGGACTACGCGGCAGCTCAGGCGCGTTGGGAGCTCCACAAGACTCAGGTCAAGGCCATGGCCGAAGCCGAGGCCAAGGTTGTCGAGTCCACGGAATCGTCCGACGCATCGAGTTCGTACTCGAGCGAGGATGACTCCGCAGGAACACTCGCCGATGACGAGTCGCTGGCGGCTCTTCGCGACAAGTTGGCTGACAGCTAAGCAATCTGCTTTCGAAGTGAGGGGCGCCTACTGGGCGCCCCTCACTTTTTTATTGCCTGTGGCACGTAGGCTTGCACCATGCTGGTCGCTTTGACGGGTGGGATTGCCGCCGGAAAATCAACTGTTGCGCGCATGCTCGAGGAGTGTGGTGCCACCATCGTCGACGCGGACCAGTTGGCCCGAGACGCGGTGGCACCAGGTTCGCCCGGGCTTGCGGCCGTCGTGAAGGAATTCGGCGCCGGCGTGCTCACGAGCGACCGTGTACTTGATCGTCCCGCTCTTGGCCGACTTGTTTTTGGGGACGAGAGTGCCCGTCTGCGGCTCGAGGCGATTGTTCATCCGGAAGTTGGCCGTCTGTCTGCCGAAGCCTTCGCGCGGGCACGCTCAGCGGACCCTGATGCCGTGATCATTTACGACGTGCCCCTCCTGGTCGAGGCCGGCCGTGCCAACGAATTTGATGCTGTCATCGTCGTTGATGCGGCAGATGAGACTCGTGTGTCTCGACTCGTGAATGAGCGCAACATGTCGGAGGCCGATGCACGGGCGCGCCTCAGGGCCCAAGCCACCAATTCCGAACGCCGGGCAATCGCCGACTATGTCATCTCAACCGAAACGAGCGTCAATGAAACTCGCCGAGAGGTCGAGGTGGTCTACGCGTCGCTTCAGAACGGTTCCGTAGACTGAAGCAATGCAGGCAACCCGAGCGAATAATCCCTTCCGGGTCGTCAGCGACTACGTTCCCAGCGGTGACCAACCGGCCGCTATTGCGGAGTTGGCCTCGCGGCTCCGGGCCGGTGAGACGGATGTCGTTCTGCTTGGTGCAACGGGAACAGGTAAGTCGGCCACCACGGCGTGGCTTGTCGAAGAACTTCAGCGCCCGACGTTGATTCTTGCCCACAACAAAACACTGGCCGCTCAGCTCGCGAGTGAATTTCGCGAACTCATGCCCGACAACGCGGTCGAGTACTTTGTCTCCTACTACGACTACTACCAGCCTGAGGCCTACGTTCCGCAAACAGACACGTTCATTGAAAAGGACTCGAGCATCAACGCCGAGGTGGAGCGGTTGCGTCACTCAACAACCACCTCACTGCTGAGCCGGCGAGACGTTGTCGTCGTGAGTACCGTGTCCTGCATCTACGGACTCGGTGCTCCCGAAGAGTATCTCAACGCCATGCTGCCCCTGGAAGTGGGTCAACGCATTGGGCGTGACACCATTGCCCGCTCGTTCGTGAACATGCAGTACGCCCGCAACGACATCGACTTCTCCCGTGGCAATTTCCGGGTTCGTGGCGACACGATCGAGATCATTCCGGTCTACGAGGAATATGCGATTCGCATTGAGCTGTTTGGCGACGAGATTGAGGCGTTGTACACGCTGCATCCGCTCACGGCCGAAATCATTGAACGTCACCAGTCAATCGCCGTCTTTCCCGCTACACAGTACGTGGCCAGCCCGGAGACCATCACGCGGGCCATTAACACCATCCGCGACGAACTCGATGAGCGTCTCGCAGAGTTTGAGCGCGCAGGCAAACTTCTCGAGGCGCAACGACTTCGCATGCGGACCACCTTCGACATCGAAATGATGCAGCAAATTGGATTCTGCTCGGGCATCGAGAACTATTCGCGCCACATTGAGGCACGCGAGCCAGGTCAACCGCCGACCTGTCTGCTCGACTATTTCCCCGATGACTTTCTGTGCGTCATCGATGAGTCTCACGTCACGGTGCCTCAGTTGGGCGGAATGTCGGAAGGCGATGCCTCACGCAAACGAACTCTCGTTGAGCACGGATTCAGACTCCCCAGCGCACTCGACAACCGCCCCCTGCGTTTCGACGAGTTCTCGGAGCGAACGGGACAGACGGTCTACCTCTCCGCTACGCCGGGCAAGTATGAAATGGGTATCGCCGACGGTGTCGTCGAGCAGATTATTCGCCCCACCGGTTTGGTGGACCCCCGAGTCGTGGTCAAGCCGTCGAAGGGTCAGATTGACGATCTGCTCGAAGAGATTCGTGTCCGCACCGCGCGTAACGAACGCGTTCTCGTCACGACGCTGACCAAAAAGATGTCCGAGGAGCTGACCGCGTTCCTCGATGAGGCGGGCGTGCGGGTTCGCTACTTGCATTCCGACGTTGACACGCTGCGACGCGTGGAACTTCTCACCGAACTGCGTCAGGGTGTCTACGACGTTCTCGTCGGCATTAACCTCCTGCGTGAGGGACTCGACCTGCCCGAGGTATCGCTGGTCAGCATCCTGGATGCCGACAAGGAGGGCTTCTTACGGTCAGCCACGTCGCTCATTCAGACCATTGGTCGCGCCGCGCGCAACATCTCGGGTGAAGTGCACATGTATGCCGACACCGTCACGCGATCAATGGCAGAAGCCATCGACGAGACTAATCGCCGCCGCGACCGCCAAATTGCCTACAACGTTGAGCATGGCGTCGACCCCCAACCACTCAAGAAGAAGATTGCCGACATTACGGTGATGCTGGCGCGCGAGGAAGCCGACACCGCCGAACTGATGAGCGATCTCGAACGTCGACGCAAGAAGCCCGCTTCGGGCAGTGATCGCGGAGGATTGCCCCGAATTGCGGGGGAGGGCGTGGACGCTCTCGAGCAACTCATCGCCGATCTCAACGCACAGATGCTGTCGGCAGCCGCCGAGTTGAAGTTCGAACTGGCAGCCCGTTTGCGCGACGAACTGTCCGAGGTTAAGCGTGACCTACGGGCCATCCGAACTGCTGGCCACGACTAGTTCTCCAACGATGAATTCCGCCGGTCGCTGAGGACTCTGCACCACTCTCCGGCTCGTAGACTCGAAGCATGAGTCCCGTAGGTCGCAATACGCTGAGCGTCTCCGGCGCGCGCGTTCACAATCTGAAGAACGTCAGCGTCGAGATTCCGCGCGACTCACTCGTCGTCTTCACCGGACTTTCCGGCTCGGGAAAATCATCACTGGCCTTCGACACGATTTTTGCCGAGGGGCAGCGACGCTACGTTGAATCACTCTCTGCGTACGCCCGCCAGTTCCTCGGTCAAGTAGATCGTCCGGACGTGGATTTCATCGAGGGGTTGTCACCGGCGGTGTCAATCGACCAGAAGTCAACCAACCGCAACCCGCGGTCGACGGTCGGCACAATCACCGAAATCTACGACTACATGCGACTCCTCTGGGCGCGTATTGGTATTCCGCATTGCCCCGAGTGCGACGCAGCTATTCAGTCGCAATCTGTTCAGCAAATCGCCGATCACCTGATGGAGCTCGACGAAGGCACTCGCTACTTGATCGTCGCTCCGGTTGTGAGCGGCAAGAAGGGTGAGTTTGTCGATCTGTTCGCCGAACTTGCCAGCGCCGGATATGCCCGCGCTCTCGTGGACGGAGAGCAGGTCAGCCTGACCGAACCACCGACGCTGAAGAAGTCTTACAAACACGACATCTCTGTGATTGTGGACCGCCTCGTTGCCGGTCCGGACACCCTGGGTCGACTCACCGATTCGCTCGAGACAGCGCTCAAGCTCACGGCGGGCACCGTCGTCATTAACTACGTCGACCGCGAGGGCGATGCCGCGTGGCAGAACTTCTCCGAGAAGCTGTCGTGTCCCAACGGTCACGAAATCTCGGTCACGGAGATTGAGCCACGCACCTTCAGTTTCAACTCGCCCTTCGGCGCGTGCCCAGCATGTTCTGGTCTCGGCACGCGAATGTCGGTGGATGAAGACCTACTCATCGGCGACGATGAATTGAGCCTGGCCGAGGGTGTCATCATCCCTTGGTCGTCACAGGGCAAGAGCCTCTACAACTACTACGAGAAACTCCTCAACGGTTTGGCTCGGGATCTCGACTTCGATTTGGGAACACCGTGGCGAGACCTGTCGCCGGACATTCGCGACGCTGTCCTGACGGGTAACGACTTCAACGTCAAGGTGCGGTGGAAGAACCGCTACGGGCGCGAGGTCGCCTACAGCTCGGGCTTTGAGGGCGTCATTCCTTACATCGAGCGTCAGTACTTGCAGGCAGAAACAGATGTTCAGCGCGCCCGATGGTCAGAGTTTCTTCGCGAGGTGCCCTGTCTCGAGTGCTCGGGAAAGCGACTTCGTCCTGAGGTTCTTGCCGTGAGGGTTGCCGACAAATCAATTTCTGACATCACCGAACTGTCACTGGCGGATGCTCAAGCGTTCATGAACGACATTTCCCTGAGTGAACGCGACGCACACATCGCTGCTCAGGTGCTTCGCGAGATCCGTGCCCGCCTGGCTTTTCTTGTTGAAGTTGGATTGACGTATCTCACCCTGGGCCGTGCTGCCGGGAGTCTCTCGGGAGGCGAAGCACAACGCATCCGATTGGCCACGCAAATCGGTAGTGGGCTGACCGGCGTTCTGTACGTTCTCGACGAACCGAGCATCGGTCTCCACCAGCGCGATAATCGTCGTCTCATTGACACCCTGTTGAAGCTCCGCGATTTGGGCAACACCCTCATCGTCGTCGAACACGATGAGGACACTATTCACACCGCCGACTGGATTGTCGACATTGGCCCCGGTGCTGGCACGCACGGGGGAGAGGTGGTGCACTCGGGTAGCGTGGCGGACCTGCTACCTAACACACGTTCCCTCACTGCCGACTATCTCTCGGGTCGCGTCTCGATTGGTGTTCCCAAAGCCCGGCGGCCACGGGACGCTGATCGTCTGTTGCGCGTCGAAGGTGCCGCGGCGAACAATCTTCGTCAGATAGACGTTGAATTTCCGCTCGGCATCTTCACTGCGGTAACCGGCGTCTCGGGATCGGGTAAATCCTCGCTCGTCAACGACATCCTCTACCGCTCATTGGCCAATACTCTCAACGGCGCGCGCTCGATTCCGGCCAAGCACAAGCGCATCACGGGCATCGAACATCTCGACAAGGTTGTTCACGTCGATCAGGCGCCCATCGGAAGAACCCCCCGGTCCAACCCCGCGACCTACACCGGCGTTTTCGACAAGATTCGAGCCCTCTTTGCCGAGACCTCCGAGTCGAAGATGCGCGGTTACCAGCAGGGCCGCTTCAGTTTCAACGTCAAAGGTGGACGCTGCGAGGCGTGTTCGGGTGATGGCACGATCAAGATCGAGATGAACTTCTTGCCCGACGTCTACGTTGACTGCGAGGTCTGCCACGGTGCTCGCTACAACCGTGAGACTTTGCAGGTCCGCTACAAGGGGAAGAACATCTCTGAGGTTCTTGACATGCCCATTAGTGAGGCTGCGGAGTTCTTCGAACCCATCTCTGCCATCCACCGCTATCTCAAGACACTGGTGGACGTCGGCCTCGGTTACGTGCGTCTGGGGCAGAGCGCGACAACGCTGTCCGGTGGTGAAGCACAGCGGGTTAAGCTGTCGACCGAATTGCAGCGTCGTTCGAATGGTCGCACGGTGTACGTTCTCGACGAGCCGACAACGGGTCTTCACTTTGAGGACGTGCGCAAGCTGCTCATCGTGCTTCAGTCGCTCGTCGACAAGGGCAACACCGTTATCGTGATCGAGCACAATCTGGATGTCATCAAGTCGGCCGACTGGGTCATCGACTTGGGTCCGGAAGGCGGGTCCGGCGGGGGAAGTGTCTTGGCGACGGGAACCCCCGAGGATGTCGCCCGTTCGTCGGAGAGCCACACGGCGGTCTTCCTCCGCGAGGTATTTGACCACACACGCTGATCATGGCCAACGAACTCTCCTTCAGACCGCCCACGGGGGACATCCCGATTCAGCCCGGTGTGTATCGATTTCTCGACGCAAACGGTCGCGTGCTGTACGTCGGCAAAGCAAAGAATCTTCGCGCGCGCCTGACGTCATACTTTGCACCGCTCGCGTCGCTCCACAACCGAACTCGACGCATGGTCACGTCGGCTGCCGACGTGACGTGGACGGTCGTCAAGACGGAGTTCGAGGCGCTGCAGCTTGAATTCACGTGGATCAAGGAGTTTGATCCGCCCTTCAACGTGCAGTTCACCGACGACAAGTCCTACCCCTATCTGGCCATCACGCTCGGAGACGACGTGCCACGCGTTGTCGTGACGCGCCGCCGCAATATCCCGCGAGCCACCTACTTCGGTCCGTTTACCAAGACGTGGGCAATTCGCGAGAGCCTCGATCTGCTTCTGAAGCCGTTTCCCGTGCGGACCTGTTCCGACAGTATCTACGCCCGTGCCCATAAGACACTGCGCCCTTGCCTTCTCGGTGACATCGGTCGATGTGCCGCTCCGTGCGTCGACCGCGTGACTCCGACCGAGCACAGAGCCATCGCACAAGAAATGGCGTCATTCATGGGCGGTGACAACGACACATTCATCGCGAACATGCGCGAGCGAATGGTGGCCGCGAGCGACGTTCAAGATTACGAGACAGCCGCTCGGTATCGCGACAATCTCGAAGCCCTGACGACGGTGGCCGCAAAGAGCGCCGTGGTGCTGACCGAGGATCTCGACGCCGATGTCTTTGGCTTCGCGCGCGACGACCTCAGTGCGACGGTTCAACAGTTCATGGTGCGCGGGGGACGGGTTCGTGGCGTTCGAGCGTGGACCGTGGACACCGAACTCGACGTCACCAGTTCAGACCTTGTCGACAGCATCATCAGGCAAGCCTTCGTACAGGACGAAATACCCGCTCCCGTGGTGATCCTCCCCGAGTTGCCCGACGATGCCGCTGCCCTGAGTCAGTGGCTCACCGAACGGCGGCGCACCATGCTCGACAAACCGCGGGCGGCGGCGGTCCGCCTGACGGTCGCGCAACGCGGAGAGGCACGACGCCTCCTGGAAACGGTCGTCATGAACGCGGGTGAGCAGCTGATTCAGTACAAAAACCGACGCCTCAACGACTTCAGCACCCGGAGTCAGGCGTTGGCCGACATTCAGGACGCCATCGGTCTCGATGCACCGCCCCTGCGCATAGAGTGTTTCGACATCAGCCATCTGCAGGGCACGGAAATCGTCGCCTCCATGGTCGTATTTGAGGACGGCCTGCCCCGAAAAGCGCACTACCGAAAATTCTCGCTTACTGAGGCTCGAGACGATACCGATGCCATGGGCCAGGTCCTCACTCGTCGCGTGGCCTATCTGGGGCAGCAGCCGACCGAGGGGGAGAAGTCGTCGTTTGCCTATCCACCCGGTCTTTTTCTTGTGGACGGTGGCCTCCCGCAGGTGAATGCGGCGCGCGCCGTGCTCGAGAAGGCAGGCATCGACATACCCGTGGTGGGCATTGCCAAGCGACTCGAAGAACTCTGGTTGCCGGGAAGCGACTTTCCGGTGATTCTTCCCCGAATGTCCGAGGCGCTCTTCATGGTTCAGAGAATTCGCGATGAGGCGCACCGCTTCGCCATCACGTTCCAGCGTCAACGCCGCAAGCGCGACATTTCGACCGTCCTCACCTCCGTGCCGGGCCTCGGTGACAAAAAGGCGACGGCCCTGCTCCGACACTTTGGATCCGTCGCTCGCTTACGCGCAGCTCCCCTCGACGAGTTGTCTTCGATCACGGGTATCACCCCTGATTTGGCACACGCGATTCATCGAACACTAAATCCGGACGAACAGCCCGCGATAGGCTGAGGACGCCCGCCAACCGAACCAGTGAAATGCGATGCCTGACTCTCCTCAAGACCTGTTGATCCTCACCGGAATGTCCGGTGCAGGTCGATCAACGGCTGCGAAGTCTCTCGAGGATATGGGCTGGTACGTTGTTGATAACCTGCCCCCGGCTATGTTGCGTCCGCTCATCGAGCTCGCCTCGGCGGCTGGATCTAATATGCCTCGTATTGCCGCCGTCTTCGACGTGCGAACGGGTTCCTTTTTTTCGGACCTCAAAGACATCGTGGCGTCGTTGCGAGACGGCACGAACGTCAGTGTCGTTTTCCTCGATGCGACCGATGCCGCACTCGTGCGTCGCTTCGAGTCTGTTCGCCGGCCGCACCCGCTTCAGGGCGACGGTACGATTCTCGACGGAATTGAGGCCGAGCGGATCCGACTGGCAGATGTTCGTGAATATGCCGACGTTATTATCGACACGTCAGACAAGAACATCCATCAGCTCTCAGCCACGGTGTCTCAGATGTTTGCCGGCGCCGATCAGTCACAGTTGCGTGTGACCGTGCAGAGCTTTGGATTCAAATACGGAACGCCGACCGACGTCGACATCATGGCCGACGCACGATTCCTGCCGAATCCCTTTTGGGAGGCCGACCTCGGCTCGAAGACGGGACTCGACCCGGACGTCTCCGCGTTCGTGATGTCCAGCACGGGGGCCGTTGAGTTCCTCGAGGCATACACGCGCGCTCTCGAGCCCGTGTGGGCGGGGTTCCAGAGAGAAAACAAGAGGCATGTCACGCTGGCAATCGGTTGCACCGGCGGTAAACATCGGTCGGTTGCTCTCGTAGAATCTATTTCAGCGATGCTGCGGGACATTCCGGGCCTCGATGTCAGCGTGAAACACCGCGATCTGGGTCGCGAGTAGCAGGGGTAGTCATGTCATCAACCAATCTCACGGCTGCGGTCAAGACCGAACTCCGAAATATCACCGGGGCAGCGCTTCCCCTGCGTGCCATGGAACTGAGCGCGCTGCTTCGGTTCGCCGGCGGTCTGCACACTATTTCGGGTCGCATTGCCGTGGAAGTTGAACTCGACGATCAAGACCTGGCGAGCCGTGTGCGTCGGGACATCTCCGAGATTTATGGGCTCGCCAGCGAAGGGCGTCTCTCGCCCGTGGCCTCGGGTGACCCCACGTTCACCGTGCGCGTCGTTGAACAGGGAGAAACGTTGGCCCGGCAGACCGGCCTGCTGGATGCCCGTCGCCGCCCCATCCGTGGTTTGCCGAACCGCTTGACCACCGGCAACCTTGAGGAGCTTGCTGCAGTCTGGCGGGGCGCCTTCCTGGCTGCCGGCTCCCTCACCGACCCAGGTCGACAGGCGGCCATCGATATCGTTGCTCCCACCAATGAAGCTGCCATGGCACTGGTGGGTGCCGCTCACCGACTGGGCGTGGCCGCCAAGGCTCGTGAAGTGCGTGGTGTTCACCGTGTCGTGGTTCGCGAAGACGATGCCATTTCCTCGCTGTTGGCACTTATGGGCGCAACGACGAGTATCGCGCTGTGGGAGGAACTGCGCACGCGACGCGAAGTTCGTGCAACGGCGAATCGCTTGGTCAACTTTGACGATGCAAATCTGCGCCGGAGTGCGCAGGCAGCCGTCGCGGCTTGCGCACGTGTAGAGCGCGCGCTCGAAATTCTGGGTGACGACATCCCTCACCACCTGATGTACGCCGGTCGCTTGCGTCTCGACCACCGGGAAGCGTCACTCGATGAACTCGGACACTTCGCCGATCCGCCGATGACAAAAGACGCCGTGGCAGGCCGAATTCGGCGTCTCCTCGCTTTGGCAGACAAGACCGCGAAGGACAAGGGAATCCCGTCGACAGATGCCAATCTGCCCGACGATTTCGATGTCGGCTAGCCCCGTCGCGACCCGTAGACTAGGGGGCGAAAGCAACATCTTTCCCCGACACGTCGCGATTACACAAGGAGCAAACTGTGCCTGTTTACGTTCTCCCGGAACTTGATTATGACTACTCGGCCCTCGCGCCGCACATCAGCGCCACCATCATGGAGCTTCACCACAGCAAGCACCACGCCGCCTATGTCGCCGGTGCCAACACCACCCTCGACAAGCTCGCAGAAGCTCGTGACGCCGGCGATTTCGCCAACGTTAACCGGCTCGAGAAGGACCTGGCGTTCCACCTCGGCGGACACACCAACCACTCAATTTTCTGGAAGAACCTCGCTCCTCAGGCCGGCGGACGCCCCGAGGGTGAGCTGGCTGCCGCTATCGACGAGTACTTCGGCAACTTTGATAAGTTCCAGGCTCACTTCACGGCCACGGCCATGGGCATCCAGGGTTCGGGCTGGGCATTCCTTGCCTACGACGTCGTGGGAAAGCGCCTGATCATTGAGCAGCTCTTCGACCAGCAGTCAAACATTGCCGCCGCCAGCATTCCGCTGCTCACGCTGGACATGTGGGAGCACGCCTTCTACCTCGACTACAAGAACGTCAAGGCCGACTACGTCACGGCGTTTTGGAACATTGTCAACTGGGCAGATGTCTCTGCCCGTTTCGACGCAGCACGCACACACGGGAGCGCATCACTGCTCTTCTAACTCAGACCGTTCGTAATAACCCTTGAGACGGCCCGGACGGGGCATAACAGAATATTGGAGACGCAATTGACAGTTAAGGTTGGAATCAACGGATTCGGTCGCATCGGCCGTAACTACTTTCGGGCTACTTTGGCCCAGGGTGCCGACATCGAAATCGTTGCCGTAAACGATCTCACCGACAATAGGGTGCTCGCGCACCTGTTGAAGTACGACTCCGTCACGGGCCGGCTCGATGCCGACGTGAGCTATGACGACAAGGGAATCGTCGTCAACGGAAAGCACATCACCGTGTTCGAAGAACGCGACCCGGCGAACCTGCCGTGGGGCGCCCTCGGCGTCGATATCGTTATCGAGTCAACGGGTCGGTTCACCGACGCCAAGGATGCGGTGAAGCACATTCACGCCGGGGCAAAGAAGGTTCTCATCTCCGCGCCAGCAACCGGCGAGGACGCCACCTTCGTGATGGGTGTCAACAATCACCTCTACGATCCGGCAACGCACCACATCATCTCGAATGCGTCGTGCACCACGAACTGTCTCGCGCCCTTGGCGAAGGTCTTCAACGACAATTTCGGCATTAAATCGGGCCTCATGACGACGATCCACGCCTACACGGCCGATCAGAACCTGCAGGATGGTCCCCATTCGGATCTACGCCGCGCCCGTGCCGCCGCAATTAACATCGTGCCGTCGTCGACGGGCGCCGCTAAGGCCATCGGTCTCGTGCTTCCCGAACTGAAGGGCAAGCTTGACGGATTCGCCCTTCGCGTTCCCGTGCCCACGGGCTCCATCACCGACCTCACTATCGAGATGGAACGTCCCGCCACTCGGGACGAGATTCTGGCGGCGTACAAAAAGGCTGCCGAAGGCGAACTCGCCGGCATTCTCATGTACACCGAGGACGAGATTGTGTCGAGCGACATCGTGACCGACCCCCACTCGTCAATATTTGATGCCGGACTGTTGCGCGTCCT
>CANFVD010000008.1 GCA_947450345.1 Actinomycetota bacterium | reverse complement strand
GCCGAGGCCGGACAGGTTCTTGCCGACGACATCGCGCGCGTCGCCCGGGTTCGCCACGTCATGGGTGCGGATGCCCGACTCCGCGTGGACGCCAACGGTGGCTGGTCCCTCGCTGAAGCACAGGCCGCCTGTGAGGCCCTGGCGCCCTTCGATTTGGAGTACATGGAGCAACCGTGTGCGAGTGTCGACGACCTCAGCGCACTTCGGTCCACGAATCCGGGCATTGCCATCGCGGCCGACGAGAGCATCCGCAAAGCCGATGACCCGATGCTCGTTCGCGAGCGCCACGCCGCCGACGTGATGGTGATCAAGGCTGCCCCGCTGGGCGGCATCTCGGCCGCCCTCGACGTGGTTCGCCGGGTCGGAATCCCCGCCGTAGTGTCGAGTGCCCTCGAAACTTCCGTGGGGCTGTCGATGGGTGCCTACCTCGCCGCGGCACTACCCGACACGTTCGACGCCGGGCTCGGAACGGCATCATTGCTGGCCGCCGACGTGACGGCAGACCCGCTCATCCCCCGTAACGGGACCATCGACCTTCGACGCGTTGTTCCCGACGCCTCGTTGCTCGCGGCACATGCCGTCGATGGCGATCGCACCAACTGGTGGCGTGCGCGCGTCGAACGCTGCCACCGAATTCTTGAGCGAACGGGCTACTTCAAGCCGCTGTAGACGTGAAGTCCCTTGAAGTAAATGTTGACGATCGTGAAGTTGAACATGACGGCGCCGAATCCCACCATGGCGAGAACTGCCGAGCGCGTACCGCGCCAGCCGCGGGTCGACCGTGCGTGAATGTAGCCGGCATAGAGGGTCCAGATGATGAAGGTCCACACCTCTTTGGTGTCCCAGCCCCAGTAGCGACCCCAGGCCTTTTCGGCCCACACGGCACCCGCAATCAGCGTGAAGGTCCAGAAGATGAAACCGATGATGATCAGTCGGTAGGCGTAGTTTTCTAGCTGCGCCGAATCGGGCAAGCGTTTCAGCCATCCCAGGCGAGTCGGTTTGCTCTCGACTGCGCGGTACTCACGTCGGGTTTGCAGCAACTGGGTGAGTGACAGCGCAAACCCGAGAGCAAAGAATCCCGTGCCCAAGGTCGCCACAAAGACATGGATGACCAGCCAGTACGACTGGAGTGCCGGCGGAAGCGGAACCACTTCAACGTAGTAGCGGGTGGCCGCGAGTCCGAGCAGAAGGAGCACGAGGCCGGTGCTGAAGGCGCCTACGAAAGCGAGGTCCCATTTGAGGTTGACGATCAGAAACACCAGCGTGATGATGAGTGTTCCCGTCATCGCGAACTCATACATGTTCGCCCACGGGACCCGCGAAGCGGCGACGCCGCGAAGGACGGTTGCCGCCAGCTGAAAGAGAAAACCCAGCCAGGTCATCGCCATGGCAATGCGCGCGAGGCGACCGCGGCCCCTGGGCTGTGTTGCCGCATCCGGCTTCACGCGGGTCAAGGTGGCGATGCTGCCGTCACCGGTGGCCTGCACGATGCTGTCCGAGGCAGCAGCCGCGTTGGCCTCTCGCCCGGCACCGCGCGCCAGATCAAACGTGAAGAGAATGAACGCGATCGCGTAGATGGCCATTGCCGAGTACAGCGACAACACGGAGAACTGCGAGAGGGTGTCATTCACGAACTAATCCTAAGTCGCTCCCGTGAGCGGTCGCGATCCGGGTCAGTGCTTCCGACAGCGTGGGGTCGTCGCCTCGGGCGAGCGCGGCATACTCAACCACGGTGCCGCCGGAAGTCGCACGGGCACTAATCCACACGCGACGGCGGGGAATAAAGAGCGACGTGAGGAGTCCCGCGACGGCCGCAAGCGCGAAGGCGAGCACCCACCCCTGCGTAGGATCGCGGTGAACATCGAGCGATGCAAACCGCTTGACGGAATCCAGGGAGACGCTTCCCATGCCGTTGGGCAGTTGTGCGGTCTCTCCCGGGCGCAGTTCGAGCGACGGAAGATCGGTCTTTGTGCCGGTCAGCTTGGTGAGTTTCGACGTGTCGAGCGCGTAGACCGATCGGGGTACGCCGTCGTTGAGTCCGAGGTCTCCGACGTAAACGTTGAAGGTCACGAGAGGGTCGAGCAGGTCGGGATACATCGAGAAGAACGCCCCGGAATGTCCCGCGCTCACGGTCGGGTAGAAGAATCCGATGAGACCTACCTGTTTGCTCAAACCATCGGGCAGCTTCACCACACCTACCGAGGTGAGGTTGCGATCCTGGGGCAGGAACGGAACCATCTCCTGATAGACCACGTTGCCGGCCGGGTCGCGCACGGTCACCGCGGGGGCGTATCCGTTTCCGAGCAAATAGACGTCTGCGCCACCAATGCGCAGAGGGTCGTTGACCTTGATGACTTGCTTTATGGGGTCGCTGCCGCGCACCTCGGTGGTGACGTCGGCCGTGTAGTCGATGGGCTGGCCAACCGCATTTACGTTGCGCTCCTCGTAAAGAGTCGTGAATTTGTCGAGGGTGATCGAAAACGGAGTGAGGTCCGTGGCGGAGAAGAATCTGCCGGGGCTAAAGGTGTCATAGGAAATCAGGCTGTTGGTAAACGCCTGTCCTTCAACCACCACGCGTTGACCGGTGAAGCCGAAACCGCCACCAAAGCCCACCGCGATGAGAACTCCCACCAGGGCAACATGGAAAACAAGGTTTCCCGTCTCTCGGAGGTAGCCCCGCTCCGCCGACACCGTGAGGCGTTCTGACGTGTCGTAGCGACGAACGCGATAGCGATCCCGGCGCAGGATCCGCTCTGCGGCGGCTATCACCTCTGCTGGCGAAGTCCCGGGCATGCTCGCCGACAGGTGGGCGGGGAGGCGGTTCAGGTTTTGCGGCGTTGCCGGGGGCGCACCGCGCAGGGCATCCCAGTGGTGTTTGGCGCGAGGAATCACGCAGCCCACGAGCGAGATGAACAGCAGGAGGTAGATGGCCGAGAACCATGCCGAGGTGTAGACGTCAAACAGCTGAAAGCGATCCAGCCACGGCGCGAGGTCAGCGTTGTCGGCAAAGTACTGCGTGACGCCGTTGGGGTCTGAGCTGCGCTGCGGAACGATCGAACCCGGAATCGCGGCAATGGCCAGCAACAACAACAGGATGAGCGCGGTGCGCATGCTGGTGATCTGCCGCCACGCCCAGCGCAGCCAGCCGACGACCCCGAGACGAACGCCCCGCACTTCTTCGGCGGGAGCAGCCTGGCCCGGATCAATGTGATCAGAGGGTCGTGACATATTGCCCAATCACCGCCTGGCTCTCGGCGATGATGATGTTCCACACACCAGTAACCATAAGCACGCCAATCAGAATAAGCAGAATTCCGCCGGCAATATTGATGGCCCGAATGTGACGTCGCAGGAATGCCACCGACGAGGTTGCCCAGTGCAAGCCGGCCGCCAAGAGCACAAAGGGCAGCCCCAGGCCGATGCAGTAGGCGACCCCCAGCAGGGCTCCGCGGACAGGCGATGCCGTGTCGAGGCTCAGCGAGAAGATGGCGGCCAGGGTGGGCCCGATACAGGGGGTCCACCCCAGTCCGAACACAATTCCCAGGAGGGGTGCCCCCACGAGCCCCACGCGCGGGGCGAGGTTGACTTTGGCTGTGCGCTGAAAGAGACGGAAAAAGCCCACGAAGACCAGGCCGAGCACAATGATGACCGCGCCCATGATGCGGGTGATGATGTCGAGCCACGGCTTGAGAGCCAGCCCGGCCGCGCCGAAGGCGATGCCGAAACCGACAAAGACAACGCTGAATCCCAGGACGAACAACAGGGCGCCGAGCACGGTTCGTGCGACCCGTTGGCGGCCATCCGTTGATCCGCCCACAATGCCCAGATAGCCGGGCACGAGTGGGAGCACGCACGGCGACGCAAACGAGACCAAGCCGGCGAGCAGGGATAGGGGTAACGCCAGCCAGAGACTGCCGCCGAAGACAATCTCGCCGACGTTCATGAGGTGGTCTCGGCCACAACCGAGTCGATGAGCGACGTGAGGATTGACCGGTCGGCCAGCGCGCCGAGAATTCGAGCCGCCACGCGTCCTTCGGCGTCAAGAATCAGCGTGGTGGGTACCGCGTTGGGCGGAACAGAACTGGAGAAGGCAAGCTGAATCGACCCGTTCTGGTCGGTGAGAGTGGGGTAGCTAATGCCGAACGTCGAGTTGAAGGATGCGGCGGTGGCTGCTTGGTCGCGCACGTTGATTCCCACAAAGGTGACGGGGGCGCCGGTCACGACCTGGGCTTGGTTTACGGCCTCGAGGTCGGGGGCTTCCTTTCGGCAGGGGGCGCACCCGGCGTACCAGAAGTTGACCACGACAACCTGGCCGACCAGATCCTGAGAGGCCAGTTGCTCGTCATCGATTGTGGTGCCCGAGAAGTCAATCGGTTCGCCTCGGTTCTCGGGCGCAATCTCCGTCACCGAGCCGTCACCCGCGATGTAGTTCTTGCCGCTTCCCGCTCGGTACTGGTCGGCGAGGGTATCGCTCGAACACGCCGCGAGCGAGGCCGCGGCGGCCAAGACCACTCCGGCCGCCATGACCGCCGTCACCGTGCGGCGCGCTCTCGAGAGCGTTGACGAGTGTGTCGACGTCATGCGGCTCACACCGCTCCCACGTCGATGGCACCGACCGAGAGGTGTGCCGCCGGATCGACGTAGCCCACCTCGACAAAACCGCGCTCGGTGAAGTTCTCGTCCCGCCACTCGAACGAGGTGATGCTCGACAGCGCGCAGCGACGCAGTCGCGGGTCGTGAAAGAACGACTTGTTTGCGAGCCCGCGATGCACTGTCATGATCGGCAACTGATGGCTCACCATCACCACATCACCGGCGTCGTTCGTGGCCATCGCTTCGGTCATGGCGTCCAACATGCGCGCAACGATGCTGCGATAGGGCTCGCCCCAGCTGGGGCGCCACGGGTTGAGCAAATACTTCCAGTTCGAAACATCTTTGAGCGCCGAGTCCGGACCGCGCATCCGCTTGCCCTCGAACACGTTCGTAGGTTCAATGATGCGCTCGTCAATCACGGGCGTCAGGCCCAGAGCTTTGGCTACAGGAGCCGCTGATTCTTGCGTGCGCTGAAGGGGCGAACTCACCAGAGACGCAACGGGCCGACCTCGCGAAGCAAGGTTGTCGGCAGCGGCCTGTGCCATGAGCACACCGCGCTCGCTCAGTCCAAAGTTCTCGAGGCGTCCGTAGAGCACGCGGTCAGGATTAAAGACCTCACCGTGACGCACAAGATGAATCTGCCGGGCCTCCATGGGGTCAAGTCTAGGCGCGGGGTTCCTGTGCTTTTTCCGGGAGACACCGGCGTCGGCTCGCGAACCAGCGATAGCGGTAAAGTTGGGGACTGTGACGAATCGCATCCTCATTGCCGACCTGCCCGCAACCCCCGAAGGACCCGTATCGGTCTCTGGTTGGGTCGACACTGTGCGCGACCAAAAGAAGGTGCAGTTCGTGGTTCTCCGCGATGAGTCCGGTGCTGCGCAGTTGGTTCACCCTCGCAGCGAAGAGACTGACCCCATTGCCGAGACCATCTCCGGCCTCGCCGCCGGAACCTTTCTCACAGTCACGGGCGAACTGAAGCTCGACGAGCGCGTCAAGCTCGGTGGGCTCGAAATCAAGGTCGACGGCATCGTCGTGGCCGGAGCCGCCATTGCGGAGACTCCCATCGCCGACGACACGAGCATCGATAAGCGTCTCGACTGGCGTTTCATCGACCTGCGCACCGCGCGCAACAACCTGATGTTCCGCGTGCAGACCACTATGGAGCACGCCATGCGCTGCTACTGGATCGACCGCGGGTACATCGAGATTCACACGCCCAAGCTCATGGCCAGCGCATCCGAGTCGCACGCCGAACTCTTCCAGCTCGAATACTTCGAGACCACCGCCTACCTGGCGCAGAGCCCCCAGTTCTACAAGCAGATGGCGCAAAGCGCCGGTTTCGGCAAAGTGTTCGAAATTGGTCCCGTGTTTCGCGCCGACCCGTCGTTCACCTCACGCCACGCCACGGAGTTCATCAGCGTTGACGCTGAGCTGAGCTGGATCGACAACCACGAAGACGTGATGGCGATGCAGGAAGAACTGCTGGTCGCAGCGCTTTCCGCGGTGAAAGAAAAGCACGGCGATGCAATCAAGGAACTCTTTGACGTCGACGTGACGGTTCCGTCAATCCCGTTCCCGCGCATCCCGCTGGCAGAGGCCAAGCGCATCGTGGCCGAGCGTGGGTACGAGGTGCCCCGTGATGATGAAGACATGGACCCGGAAGGTGAGCGCCAGATTGCCGCCTACGCCGCCGAAGAGCTGGGCCACGAGTTCGTGTTTCTCACCGACTACGCCGCGAACATTCGCCCGTTTTATCACATGCGTCACGACGACAACCCGGCTCTCACCAAGAGTTATGACCTCATCTGGAACGGTACCGAGATCACCACCGGCGCTCAGCGCGAGCACCGCATTGAGGTCCTTGAGGCACAGGCGCGCGAAAAGGGACTCGACCCCGAGGGCTTGTCGTTCTACCTCGACTTCTTCCGCTACGGAGTTCCGCCGCACGGTGGCTTCGGCATGGGACTTTCCCGCATGCTGATGTTGCTCTTGCACCAGCCGAACTTGCGCGAGGTGTCGTTCCTCTTCCGCGGGCCTAACCGCCTCGCGCCTTAGGTTTTCGAGACGTCTCAGGACGGTTGCCGGAAGAGCAACTGGGCTTAGAGAGCGCCGAGTGCAGTGAGCTTGGCGTGCAGATCGGGGTCCGTGGGCTCCACCTGGTGAGTACCGTCGGGGAACGCAATCACAGGAATGTTCTTGCGGCCCGCAATCGCCTCGGCTTCGCTGGCAGCGTCTTCGATGGCCTCGAGGTCGATGTAGTCGTAGTCAACGCCGAGAGTATCGAGCAGCTTCTTGCTGCGGCGGCAGTCGCCGCACCATTCGGCGCCGAACATGGTGATGCGGTCGGATGCGTGATGTGTCATATGTTCAGTCTAAATGGCTATAGTTGCCACGGACGCTGACGCCATTGTCACGTCTCTTTTCCTTTAGAAAGGTTCTTCCCCATGGCCAACTTCCTGGACCTCATCTGGTGGGTACTTCTCGCCTTCGTGTTTGTCGCTTACTTCATGCTCCTCTTCTCGATCATCAGTGACCTCTTCAACGACCACAAGCTCAGCGGCTGGGCTAAGGCCGGCTGGGTCATTCTGCTCATCGTGACGTGGTGGCTCGGTGTGCTCATCTACGTCATCGCCCGCGGAAACGGCATGGCCAAGCGCCAGGCTGCTGCGGTTGCCGAATTCAAGAAAGAGCAGGATGACTACATCCGCGAAGTTGCCGGTGCATCACATGCCGACGAAATCGCCAAGGCCGACAAGCTCAAGAAGTCGGGTGCCATCACCGACACCGAGTACACGGCCCTGAAGAAGAAGATCCTCGCAAGCTAGGTTTTGCGAACGCACGGCCCGGACTCCACATGGAGTTCGGGCCGTTTTTCGATTACTGCTCCCAGTCGCCAACCACGCGATCGGTCGTCGCCTCGCGGATCACGGCGGCGGCGGCCACGTGATCCGGGTGCACCTGATAGGCCTGAAGGTCCTCGAGTGTGGCGAACTCGCTGATCAGAATGAGGTCCGCGTTACGCGCTTCATCGACGATGTTGTCGTGCAGGGTCATCGACACAATTTCGGGCAGTTTGCCCACCAGGGGCAGCAAGGCGTCCTTTACCAGCTGAGCGTTGGCCGCCTTCGCACTCGAGGTGTCACCGGCAAGGCGCCACATGACGACGTGTCTGATACTCATTTCTGTGTCCTTTCGCGGAGGGCTCGGTCGAGTCGATCGGCGTCGATGCGCCAGAAGTTGTGCACTTTATCGTCGATGAGGACGACGGGAATTTCATCGCGATAGCGCTCTGCCAGCTCCGGATTGTCATCGATGGATTGCTCGTTAAATGCGATGCCATCGTGTCGTGACACTACGTCACTCACGATGGCACGGGCATCGTCGCACAGGTGGCATCCGTCCCGACCGATGAGGGTCACGGTGACGGACATGCTCCGGCGACTACTTCTTGTTGCGACGCTGGTGACGCGTCTTGCGCAGCAGCTTGCGGTGCTTCTTCTTAGCCATCCGCTTGCGGCGCTTCTTGATAACTGAACCCACGTAGGTACCTCTTAGTGTTGATCGCTCATCGCGATGTCGCGGTGAGCAGGAAATACGGGCAACTCTTTGCCTCGCGAAAGTCTAGCCGAGATGAACAGGGCGTGCTGACCGCGTCGGTTACGATCGCTTACGCAGCTCCGCGGCGGCACGCTCTGCCGCGTCTGTGGCCTGCGCCTTGAGGTCGCTCCAGGCCTCGCGTGCGCGGAACAGGGCGGAGGCGACTGCCGCGCCAGCTTCACCCGCGACCGTGCGAATGTCTTCCGGCAGGATGCTCTGTGCTTCGGGTGCTGCGGCTTGCGATGAGGAGCCGCGTGGCCGGGATGCCTTCGCAACAAAGCCCTCCAACCAGTCACCCAGCGCGGCGAGTGGAGTTGTGTCGAGCCGGTAGTACCGGTGCTGACCGTCTTCACGCACCGACACCAGTCCCGCATCGCGCAGCACCTTGAGCTGCTTCGAGACCGTGGGCTGCGTCAACTTCGTCTGGGCCACCAGGTCACTCACGCTCAACTCCGGAGTTGCCGAAGCGGCTCGCGTGAGGAGTAATGCGAGGATGTCGCGCCGGGTCGCGTCGGAGATTACATCGAATATGTCGGCCATGGAATATATGTTACCGCGCGCATCGGTTCACGCGGCGGGTCGGTTCGTTCGCCTAGGACGAGGTCGACGACGGTCCGGCGAGGAGCGCGCCCATCATGTCTCGAGTAATCATTCGATGGTCGAGGCGATCAAGGGCGAGCCCGGCATTGAAGAGAATTGCCATGCCGATTCCTATCGTGTGCACCCAATACGCGATCGCGCGCTTTTGTTCACCAGTTGCGGGTATGCGACCCAGCCCGAGCACCACTCGGTCATTCGTTGCCCGCAGAGTCGATCTCATTGACGTCGCGAGTTCCGCATTGATCGCCCCCTCGAGATGCGTCTCCACACGAAAGTTTCGCCAAATCTTTCTATAGGCCTGAAGCCCTGCAATCACGAAAAGCCCAAAGTCGTCCGGGCTAAAACCTTCGGGGCCAATTTGGCTGAGGTTCTCGTCGGTTACCTCCGTGATCCAGTTTTCAAACGCTGACAAAACAAGGCTCTCGGAACCCGCGAACCGCGGATATGCCGCGCCCGTGGTCACGCGTGCGGTGCGCGCGATCCGCGTCATCGATGCAGCCGCAACGCCCGACGAGGAGATGACTTTCACGGCCGCATCCATGAGTCGACGATCCATCGAATCAGTGGTCGCCACCGGGTCACTGACCTGGGGAAGGAGCGAGGGAGTGAGGGGCGGCGGTGGATTCTGACACTCGTGGCCGAGCGTCCAAATGAAGTGTTCCCCGAAAACAGCCAGCGTGACGTCGCTGTCTACCTTGTACGTGAGGATTTCACCGAGACGAGCCGCCGCGACCCAGGCCACCTTCAAAGCGACATACTCGGACCCGTGTGTCCGTGTCTGCCACCATTCGCCGACCGATGGATTCACCACTTCGGAAAGTTCTGGAATGCGATGCGCCACGGCAAAAACCTCGGCCATCACCTCGAGCTCAATCTTCTCGTTGCTGCTGGACATGGCATAGCTCACGCTGGGGTTGACGAGCCAATCAAGGAATGCGGCGCCGCGTGCGAGCCAGAGCTCGGCGAGCAAACCCCCGACTTCGCCAAAGTAGGCATAGAAAGTGGGGCGTGAGGCGCCGGCGAGCGTGGCGATTCGGCTCACCGAGAGCCGATCGATCCCGGTTTCGCCAATGGCCACAACCGCTGCGTCGACAAAGCGGGCCACCGTACGCGCTTGGCGCGCATCCGAAAGTTCGCTCATTCTTACAGTGTAAGCGAATGTGCCTCCGGCCGGCCGCTGCTGGGGGTGTTAGCCGCCCGCGGCAATCTCCGTCGCCCGGGCCATCGCCGCCTTCATTGCTGCCTCGAGGAGTTCGGCAAGGTGGGCCTGCTCGAGGGTCGCGATGGCGCGCTCGGTTGTTCCGTTGGGGCTTGTGACACGTCTGCGAAGTTCCTCGGGCTGCTCCCCCGAGGCGATGACCAGTTCGGCCGCACCCCGCACTGTCTCACGCACGAGCAGCGCGGCCTCGGCCTGAGTAAATCCTTGGTCCCGGGCCGCCTGCTCCCACTGCTCGATCAAATAGAAGACGTATGCCGGGCCCGAACCAGAGATGGCCGTGAGCGCATTCAAGCGCTCTTCGCCCACCACGACAACACTGCCCACGGTGGCGAAGACGCTCTCCACTAGTTCTTGCTGCGCCGCTGTGACCTGCGGCCCCAAGGAAATTCCGGTCACCCCGCGACGAATCTGTGCGGGGGTGTTGGGCATGGCCCGCATCACGGCGCGCTGGTCACCCACTGCGGCCTGCAATTGCGCCAGCGTTATGCCGGCCGCAACACTCACGACGACCGCGTCGTCATCGAGGTCGTCGGACACCTCGGCAAGCATGTCGGTAATTCCCGCGGGTTTAACGGCGACGATCACCACCTTGGCTCCTCGCACCGCCTCGCGGTTCGCCTGAGGGTTCTCGCTGGTCACCCACGCGGTGACGCGTGGTTCAGTATCGAAGTCGGTCGCCGCCTCGACGCGTCTGTTGGTGATGCGGATGCCCGTCGCCACGTGCACGTGGGGCGAGAGGAGACCCTGAAGAATCGCGCGGCCCATAGAACCGGCTCCCAGAATGGCAATGGCCGGCAAGTGCAGCGAGGATTCGTGGGTCACGGTCACATTCTAGGATTGGGGCAGACAGCTTCGAGGGAGGCAACCGGTGAGTGCATCTGGCGGAAAACGAGCAATCGTGGCGGCACTACTGGCGAATCTTGGAATCGCGGTGACCAAATTCGTGGCGTGGGCCTTCTCCGGGTCGAGCTCGATGCTCGCCGAGGGAGTGCACTCACTCGCCGACTCGGCCAACCAGCTCCTGTTGCTTCGTGGTGGCAGTCGCTCACGACGTCAGGCCACCAAACAGCATCCGTTTGGCTACGGCCGCGAACGTTTCATTTACGCGTTCGTGGTGTCGATCATCCTGTTCACCGTTGGTGGCGCGTTCTCGATTTACGAGGGAATTGACAAGCTGACCCACCCACACGCCCTCGAGGTCTGGTGGCTGCCGATTCTGGTCCTCAGCGTGGCGATCGTGCTCGAGTCGTTCTCTTTGCGCACGGCCATCACAGAATCGAACCCCTTGCGTCAAGGCGCTTCGTGGGTGAAGTTCATCAGGCGCGCCAAAGCGCCGGAGTTGCCGGTCGTTCTGCTCGAGGATTTCGCGGCTTTGATTGGATTGGTTTTTGCCTTCGCCGGAGTGGGCCTCACGGTCATCACGAACGACCCGATATGGGACGCGATTGGCACGATCTGCATTGGCGCGCTTCTCGTGGCCGTTGCGGTGATTCTCGGCATCGAGACGAAGTCACTGCTCGTGGGCGAGGGCGTGAGCGATGAGATGTTCACGCACATCACCGACGCCATTTTGGCCGGCCCCGAAGCACAGCGCATCGTGCACATCAAGACGCTCTATCTGGGGCCCGAGGAAGTTCTTGTGGCGACAAAACTGGCCTTCCCGGCCAAGCTCCCGTTTGCCCAGGTCGCGGCCGGCATCGATACCATCGAGGCGCGCATCCGCGAGCGTGTTCCCGAGGCTCGCGTCATCTACATCGAGCCCGATGTTGACCGCGGAGATCCCGCCAGCATGTCCACCGACTCCATCGTCATTCGAGGAAGTGACTAGTGAGCAAGAAAGCCCTCATCGTTCAGCACGACCCCACGATTCATCTCGGCAACCTCGAAGAGGTGCTCACTGAGGCGAACATCGAACTCGTTGTGGTTGACGCGCGCACCTACGATTTCGACGAGGTGCCCGCGGACATTGATCTCGTGGTCGTTCTGGGCAACGACCACGGCGTCTATGAAAAGGATGAACGCCCGTACATTGCGCGCGAAGAGGCGTGGTTGACAGCGTGGACGCGCGAGAAGCGTCCCACACTGGGCGTGTGCTTCGGCGCACAGATTCTGGCCAGCGCACTCGGCGCGGAGGTCTATCGGGGCGACACGCGGGTTGTGGGCTTTCGCACCGTCACCCCGACACCTGCCGGACGTGACTCCCCGGTGAGGTTCTTTGCGGACATTCCCGTGATGGAGTGGCATGGCGACACGTTCACCCTCCCCGAGGGCGCCACCCGTCTAGCGGGTTCTCGCGACTATGAAAACGAAGCGTTCGCGGTCGGGGACTGGGCCTTGGCAGTTCAGTTTCATCCCGAAACGACCCCGGAGATGCATGAAACATGGCTCGAGGATGCTCACGCGTGGGTTGAGGATGCCGGCTACGACCTCGACGCCCTTCGCGTCGAACGTGAGACCCACATCGCGGCCATGCAGGCAGCGAGCCAAGACATGCTCAGAGACTGGTTGGCGAACCTCGAAAAAAGCCGGTGAGTAGCTCGGCGCACTCGACAGACAGAACTCCCGTCGTCACCTCAACGCGGTGGGGAAGCCTG
Source organism: Actinomycetota bacterium (assembly GCA_947450345.1). Classification (GTDB taxonomy): domain Bacteria; phylum Actinomycetota; class Actinomycetes; order Actinomycetales; family Microbacteriaceae; genus UBA963. The sequence continues at coordinate 32,163 of CANFVD010000008.1, read as the reverse complement.
CGGTCACGCAGCAGGTCATAGACAGACCCCACGGCCCCGGCTTTCTCGTCCCAGGCCCCGAAGATCACACGCGGGATGCGAGCCGCGAGGATTGTTCCCGCACACATGGCACACGGTTCGAGCGTGACCACCAGCGTCACATCGTCCAGACGCCAGGCACCGCGATGCGCAGCCGCGTCGCGCAGGGCCAGGACCTCGGCATGCGCTGTGGGGTCGCCCACCTCCTCGCGGCGATTTCGTCCTCGGCCGATCACCGTTCCGTCGGCGTCAATCACGACGGCCCCCACAGGGACGTCGCCCGATGCGCCGGTGGCACGCGCCTCATCAAGTGCGAGCCGCATGGCGTCATCCGGGGAAAGTGATCCCGTAGATGGCGGTTTCGGAGCCATGAGCACCTCCTGGTCGATAGTTTGAGCCTATGCGCACAACAGTTTTGACACACGCAGCGGTTGACGACACCATGGCTCGGCTTCGGGACGCCGCGACTCCCTCCGGTGAGTTTCGCCGCCTTGTTTACGATGTCACGACAGCCCTCACGCTCGAGGCGACGCGTGACCTATCGGTTTCCGCGACGACGGTGGTGACCCCGATGGGCACCGCGCGCGTTTCACGCATCGCGGAACCTGTCCCCCTCGCTGTTCCAATCCTCCGCGCTGGCCTGGGCATGCTCGACGCCTTTCTGAGGGTCGTTCCCGCGGCAGAAGCCGGTTTTCTCGGACTCAAGCGGGATGAGGTTACCCGCGAACCGCGAATGTATGCCGATCGAATGCCCGCACGGCTGGACGGCAGGCATGTGTTCGTGCTTGACCCCATGCTTGCTACGGGCGGCTCCCTGAGCTTCGCGGTCACAATGCTTCTCGAACGTGGCGCTGCTCGCGTGACATGTCTGTGCGTGGTTTCCGCTCCCGAGGGAATAGCCGCCCTGGCGGATGCTGTCGCCGACCGCCCTGTCGAGTTGTGGGTGGCCGCAACGGACGCGGGACTCAATGCCAGTGGGTTCATCACGCCCGGGTTGGGTGACGCCGGCGACCGACTCTTTGGCATCGCCTAGAACATTTCTCCGATCGGGAGCACCGTCGTGAATGGTGGTGTGCCCTAAACTGTGTTGTGTGACGACACGCGCACCGATCTCTCGCTTGGCCCTCTCTGCGGTCAGCTCCTCGGTGTGCGCGTGTCGAATGTGTTGTTGCCGCTAGCCCACACATCCCTTATTCGAACTTCTCGGCTCGTGCCGATTGACGAAAATGGCATCACACATGACACAGAACACAGACGCACAGCCCCCAGCGGAACCGAACGAAGCTCGTCAGCCTCGCGGATTTGCCCTCTACGTCGGTATCGACGAGGCCAAGGCGTCGGCAAACGGCATCGATCTTCCTCGACTCGTCGAAGCGCTCAAAACGCTCGCGGGTGAGCTCGCCCCTGACGCAGAGACGTACGCGGCGGTAGCCCTTGCTCCCGAGTCGGCCGGGGGACGCGACGTCGACGTCGTTCGCCTGGCTCTTCAAGAGCCGGCCGCTGTTGCCCGGGTCCGGGGCGAGAAAGCGAAGAAGGCTCCGGCCGTCGTTGTCGACTTCTCACGCAAACGCGTTCTCATCGACGGGAATCAGGCCCCGCTGACGTTCAAGGAATTCGAACTGCTGCAGTATCTCGTCATCAATAAGAACGAGACCGTCTCGCGAAACGACCTCATCTCATCTCTGTGGGTTGCGGGTGAGGAAGACATCCCCAACGACCGCACAATCGATGTGCACGTGCGGCGGCTGCGCTCTAAGCTCGACCGCTTCGAAGACATCGTGCGAACGGTGCGCGGCATCGGCTATCGCTATGACGACCACGCGGACGTGCTCGTGCTCCACGCCAGTGCGCCCAGCCCGGATCTCTTCTAAGTCCGATTTCTGAGAGTTTGCGAAAAAGTGTGGCTTCCCTCTTTCGGCCGTTACCATTTCGTTATATTCTCAAAGCACACGATTTCTCTCTGAGTGACGTGGATGTGATTGCTCTCTTGGTGTTAGCAAAAGCGTCGGGCCGGTCGAGTGCCTCTCTGACCGGCCCGACGCTTCTTAACGTGGTCTATCGTTGCTCATCATGACCCTTCCCCCGTCTGTTCCCGGCCCGAGCATCGTCTGGCTCCGTAATGACCTGCGCCTTGCCGACAATCCGGCGCTGACCGCGGCAATCGAACGGGGCGGGCCCGTCGAGGTCGTGTTCATCCACGATGAGGTATCCGACGGCATCCGGCCCCTCGGAGGCGCCGCAAAATGGTGGCTGCACCATAGCCTCGAACGGTTGAGTGCCCGCGTCGCGCGACTGGGCGGTTCGCTGGTCTTGCGCCGGGGTGGCGCCCACGACGTGATGCGTGACCTAATTCGCGAGACCGGCGCCACCGCCGTCTTCTGGAATCGACGGTACGGGGGCGCTGAGCGTTCGCTCGATGCGGCCATTAAGGATTACGCCCGGGCGTCCGGGCTCGACGCACACAGCTTTCAGGCCAACCTGCTCGTCGAACCGTGGACCATTGCCACGGGAGCCGGAAACCCGTACACGGTCTTTACTCCGTTCTGGAAAGCCTTCTTGGCTCGACCGGAGCCGCCGCGGGCACCGCTGCCCGCGCCCCCCGCAATCCCTGGGTTGCCGTCCGATGTCTCCCCGCTCGCCAGCGACAACCTTGACTCGTGGAACCTGCTGCCCCGCAACCCCGACTGGTCGGCCGGGCTCGTCGCGCGCTGGAAGGTGGGTGAACAGGCGGCTCACGAACAACTCGACTCATTCATCGCCGACCGACTTAGTCGGTATGCCGACGGTCGCGACCTTCCGGCCGAATTTGCCACGAGTGAGCTCTCACCACATCTACGGTTTGGTGAAATCAGTCCCTTCCAGGTTTTCGACCGTGTCGATGCCGTGCGCCAGAATGCTTCGGCCGAGACGGCACGCAACGCCGCGAAATTCATGGCCGAGATTGGCTGGCGCGAATTCAGTTACAACCTGCTGTTTCACTGGCCCGAACTGGCAACCCAGAATTTTGATCGCCGCTTTGATGGCTTTCCCTGGGCCCCGTCGTCAACACCCGCCCTGACCGCGTGGCAGGAGGGCCGCACGGGCGTTCCCCTCGTCGACGCGGGCATGCGCGAACTCTGGCAGACCGGGTACATGCACAATCGGGTGCGCATGGTTGTGGCATCGTTCCTCATCAAGAACCTGCTCATCGATTGGCGCGTGGGGGAGGAGTGGTTCTGGGACACGCTCGTTGACGCCGATCCGGCGAGCAACGCGGCCAGTTGGCAGTGGGTGGCCGGATGCGGAGCCGACGCGGCGCCCTACTTTCGAGTGTTCAACCCCGTTCTCCAGGCCGAAAAGTTTGACCCGAAGCGCACGTACTTGCGGCGCTACCTGGGCGACTTTGACGGAGCCGACGCCCTCGACTACCCCACGCCGATCGTCGACCTCGCCAATGCGCGCACCCAAGCCCTCGAGGCCTTCGCTGAGGTGTCGGGCCTCCCCCGGGACATTGCTCCTCCCACCGGCTTTTCGCCTCAGTAAGCAAGCCCGCGCGGTAACTCAGCCTGGGGAAGCCGGTGGCTCGGATCGGCGAGCTGTGGCCTGCGACCTGCGGTCGCGCTAAAACGACCGCGTGAACGGCAGCGGCTTGCGCATGCGAATGAGCAGCAACAACGGAATCAACACGTAGGGCAGGTTGAATGCCAGGAAGCCCAGCGGGTTGGGCGTCCGCCACTCGGGCTCGCCAAAGAACTCAACGCCGAACACCACGATGCCCGTGAGGCTCACAATCATGGTCGCGTAGATCACCGCAGGCAGCTGGATCCAGTTGCGAGCCGTAATCAGCGCATAAACGAGCACGACGTAGAAGGGCGCATAGACGAAGGCCGAGAGGCCGGTCACAAACCGCATCCAGATCGGCGGGTTCAGGAATAGCGGGTCGTTGACCGAGGCGTAGGCGTAATTCCACTGGGCCAGGATGTTGGTGGAATCAGCGGATTGGACGATTCCGAGCGTGGGAATGGCATCGCTGATGATGCAGGACACGAATGCCCAGCAGAAGAAAACGATGAACACCCAGTCGAAACCGCGACGGCGAAGAGGCAAGTTGGCAATAGTCACGAAAAGCATCGTAAGGGCAAAAAGGCTCGCACCGCACGTCCCTGCGCGCTGTGGCAAAAAAATGCCTGCGCCGGATGGCAAGGGGTGTGCGCCACTTTCGCGGTGACGCTTCAGGGGCAAGTAGGTATCGTTAGAGACATAATCCGTCTCAAGGAGGAGATTCATGGACACCCTAGAGAGCCTGCTCGCCGCCATCGCACCCACGGGAGCATCGCGCGACATCCTCAACCCCGCAAACGGCGATCTCGTCGCCAAGGTCGCTGTCGACACCGTCGACGACCTCGAAAAGGCCATTTCGGCCGCCGTCACCGCTCAGGTCTCATGGGCCGCACTCGGTCACGAGAAGCGCAGTGAGCTCATGATGAAGGCTGCCGACGCCATCGAGGCGCACGCTGAGCCCCTCGCTCAGTTGCTGTCGCGTGAGCAGGGCAAGCCGCTCAACGGCCCCAACGCTCGCTTTGAAATTGGCGGTGCCGCCGCGTGGTTACGCGCCTCCGCCGCCACTCCGCTCGAAGCTGAGACGGTCGTCGATGACGAAAGCGGTCACGCCGTGATGACGTACAAGCCCATTGGCGTTGTAGCTGCCATCGGTCCATGGAACTGGCCCGCCATGATTACCATCTGGCAGGTTGCTCCGGCACTGCGCATGGGTAACGCCGTCATCGTCAAGCCCTCTGAGTTCACCCCGGTGATAGTGACCGCGCTCATCAAGGTGCTCAACACCGTTCTGCCCGCCGGGATTGTCTCGGTGATCAGCGGAGACCGCGAAGTGGGAGCAGCCCTGTCGGGCCACCCCGCCATCGGCAAGGTCATGTTCACGGGCTCGACGGCCACGGGCAAGGCCATCATTCGCAGCTCGGCCGACACCGTCAAGCGTCTCACCCTCGAACTCGGCGGAAATGACGCAGGCATCGTGCTTCCCGACGTTGACCCCAAGGCGATCGCCGAGGGCCTCTTCTGGGGCGCGTTCATCAACACGGGTCAGACCTGTGCAGCGCTCAAGCGTCTCTACGTGCACGAGTCGATTGCCGACGATGTCGTTCGCGAACTTGCTGCCATCGCCGCGGTCATGCCGATGGGCGAGGGCACCGACGAGAACAACGTGCTGGGGCCACTGCAGAACAAGAAGCAGTACGACATCGTTGCTGATCTCGTGGAGAAGGCCAAGCAGGGTGGCGGCAAGGTTGTGCTCGGTGGAAACCCCGACACGAACCAGAAGGGCTTCTTCTACCCCACCACGATTGTCGACGAGCTTGACAATGACAACGCGCTTGTTCAGGTGGAACAGTTCGGTCCTGCTCTGCCCGTCGTTCGTTACAGCGACATTGACCAGGCGGTCGCCTGGGCCAACGGTGTCGATGTGGGACTCGGCGCCTCGGTCTGGTCGGCCGATGCAGGCAAGGCACGCGAGGTCGCCTCGCGCCTCGTGGCCGGCACCGTGTGGATCAACTCACACGGTGGCGTGCACCCGATGATTCCCTTCGGTGGCGCCAAGCAGTCGGGCTACGGTCTCGAGTTCGGCATTGAGGGACTCAAGTCCCTGGGTATTCCACAGGTGATCAACGGCTAGTTTCTCGCGAACATCAGTGAGGTGCCTCCGGTCAGTGACCGGGGGCACCCCACTTTTTCACGGATCCCGTGACGTCGGGTCTTAGTGGGCGTCCCGGAGAGAGGCCGTCTGGGATACTGGTTCTCAGCAAGAATCAACGTGAGCCTGACGAAGGGAAGCCAGACCTGTGGCGAAAGCAAAGCACGGCTCGTCCTTCGAGCTGACTGTCGCGGGATTCACCCTTGGCCCCGAGGTCATGCAGGAATTCGAGGTTGATAAGCCGTCGGCGTGGATTCAACACGTTCCGTTTATGGCCTGGTGCGTGCGTATGTTGCAGCCCCGCTCGTATGTTGAGCTCGGCACGCACTGGGGTATTTCGTTCTTCACGGCAGTGCAGACCGCGAAGTTCCTCAAGATTCCTCTCACAGCCCGCGCCATCGACCTGTGGGAAGGTGATCACCAGGCCGGTGCGTACGGGAACGAAGTGCACGACCACGTGTCTGCGCGGGCCAAGAAATTCACGGGTGTCACCCTCACGCGGTCCCTTTTTAGCGATGCCCGCAAGCTCGTTGCCGACGGAAGTGTCGACTTGCTTCACATCGACGGATTGCACACCTACGAAGCCGTAACGGAAGACTTTGAGACGTGGCTCTCGTGTATGTCAGATCGCGGCGTGATTTTGTTTCACGACGTGAGAGAGACCAAGCTCGATTTTGGAGTTCACCGTCTGTGGGCGGAACTTGAGAAGCGTTACCCCAGCTTTACGTTTGACCACGGTCACGGACTGGGCGTTCTCTGTGTCGGATCGAACGTCCCGGCAGAGTTCAAGGCACTCGCCGACATTGATGAGACGGAGGCCGGTGAGGAACTTCGCAAGGTCTTTTGGACCTTCGGCGCGGCTCTCGATTGGCAACCGGCCCTCGACCGGCAACGCACCTATCTCGAGGGAAAAATGGCCGACCTGGAACACGACGTTCGCCAAGCCGAAGAGGCCAAGGCCGCGCTCACGCAGTCGTTCTCGTGGCGCGTCACCCGTCCACTCCGTGCCGTGCGGGGGCGCGTGAGTCGCTAGCGCTCAACCGAACGCGACCACAGGGTCTTCATTGATGGGCCGACAGGCGCCTCCGAGCCCTGGTCTCTAAGGCGTTACGAAGTATCCCGCCACGTCCACAATGATGTGCGTGAAACCGGCCGCGTTGTAGATGCTGATTGACCCGTCGGCTCCGACCTTGGCGACCACGAGATTGGGTATTGTCGTTCCCGCAGAAAAGTTGACGTTCGAGGTGTTGGGCAATGCCTCCCCGGTCGGATAAACCCGGAGGTGGCCGCCCGCCGTGGGAGCTACCGCGGTCACGTTGACGACGACGGCAGTGACGCCCGAGGCAGGTACACCGCCGCGACCCAGCACCGGGACTTTGATTGACTGCTCGGCGCCGACGGCTCCCGTTCCCTCGTTGGCGTGATCAATGGTCTGCCCGCCTGACCGTGTATCAACGAGGCGGGACGGAGTGAGCGATGAGTAACCGGTCCCCTCAGGGAAATAACCCGCAACATCCACAACCAAATGCGTAAATCCTGCCGCGTTGTAGATACTCACTGACCCTTGAGCGCCCACCTTTGCAATGACCAGGTTAGGAATCGTCTTTCCTGCTGAAAAGTTGAGGTTCGAGACGTTCGGTAATGACTCACCCGTTGGGTACACCCGCAGGTGACCGCCCGAAGTCGGGGCAACGGCGGTCACGTTCAGAACGACCGCGGACACCCCGGAACTCGGCACCCCGCCGCGGCCCAAGACCGGCACCTGCAGCGATTGTTCCGAACCCACGGCTCCCGTCGCCTCGTTGACATGATCTACGGTCACGCCACCATCTCGAGTGTCGACCAGGCGCGTGGGTGACAATGGCGAATATCCGTCGATGGTCGGGAAATACCCCGTCACGTCAACAATGAAATGGGTGTTCCCTGCCGCGTTGTAGATGCTGATGGATCCCTCAGTGCCCACCTTCACAACGACCAAGTTGGGGATTGACGTGCCGGCGCTAAAGTTCAAACTTGACGCGTTGGGCAGGGCCTCGCCCCTGGGGAAAACCCGGGCGTGACCAGATGCCGTGGGAGCGACAGCCGTGACGTTGAGCACAACCGCATCAACCCCCGTCGAGGGGATGCCCACGCGGCCGAGAATGGGAACGTTCATTATTCCACCCGCGGGGACGGAGCCCACGCGAGGGTTTTGACCATCAGCAGTAGCAGACGGAAGACCTGAGCGTGTATCGGCCATTCGGGCGGGTGTGAGCGAGGCGAATCGAACAGCCGCGCTCGGAGTGACGAACGAGGCGCCGTTGGTCGTGGTGCTCACGTAGCCAGCCTTGAGTGCGGTTGCCGAAACGGTGACCGCTTGGCCCTCGTCGTCGGCCTCCACCGTGTAGGTGGCGCTATTTGCCCCGGCAATATCGACCCCGTCACGCCGCCATTGGTAGGCAAAACCCGTGGGTGCGGGCGACCACGATCCCGGCGACGCCGTGAGCGTTTGACCCACCTCAGCCAGCCCCGAAATCGTGGGCAAACTCGTGCTGGTGTATGTGCTCAACGCTGACGGTTCGTATGCCAAAATCTTGGGATTGTTCGACCCTCCGCCAGAAAACGGCGTGGCCCGGAACCCGATGATGGCCGTGACGACGCCCGGGGGAAGATCACCGGACTCGCTGAGAATTTGCGCCGCTAATCCCGCGACGTGAGGCGCGGCCATCGACGTGCCATCGAGTTGGGCATAGGCGTTGGCGGCGGTGGGCCATGCCGACCAAATGCCTTGACCGGGTGCAAAGATATCGGTGCAGGCGCCATAGTTTGAGAAACCCGCCACGGCATCGTCGGACGTTGTCGCGTTCACGGTAATCGCCCCGGTAACGTGCGCGGGACTGGACGCACACGCGTCAGCCGCGGCGTTGCCCGAGGCCACAGCGACGGTGATGCCGTCACTGATCATGCCGTTGATGGCCATATCGAGAACGGTGTTGACGCTCCCCACCGTGAGGCTCAAATTGGCCACCGCCGGTTGTCCCGCCACATGATTGCCGATTACCCAGTTGATCCCGCTGATGAGGTGCGCTGAGTCGCCACCGCCAGCGCAACTGAAAACGCGCACGGGAATGATCGTGACAGCCTTGGCCACCCCAGCCAGCGTCCCGCCAATGGTGCCTGCGACGTGGGTTCCGTGTCCCGGGGCAGATCCTCCGGTGGAGTAGAAGCAGCCATCACCATAAGCGGAATAGCCTGCACCGATTCGTCCCAGAAAATCCTGGTGGTCGGGGCGAACGCCATTATCAATGACGTACGCCGAAACGCCTGAGCCGGACTGTGCATAGGAATAGGAATTGTTGAGCGGAAGTGACCGCTGGTCGATCCGATCGAGGCCCCACGAAATCGGATTGGGCTGGGTGCCCGTGGGTGCGAGGCCATCCGTGCTGAGCACCTCGGTCTCGATTGGCGGAAAAGTGTCGGTCGCGTCTGAAAATGTGACCGGCATGTTGGGGCTTGCCGCAAGTATTTCGGGCGACGCAGCCAACTCGGCGGCCACCTCGGAAGCCACATCGGCAGTGACCGTGCGATCAAGCTTGACCGTTCGAAATCCTCGGCCCAAGGAAGCGCCCACGGCGACGTCTTCGGTGGATACCTGCTCCGACCCGTTCACCGCGCCGCTAGCATCTGTGGCCGGAGTTCCGGGCGCGTATTGCACAATGATTTCATCGACAGGAGTGTCGGCCACCTCGGGCGGCAAGGGTATCGCCGAGTCAACACTCCCCGCGGAAGCCACGGAATCCGCCGCACGCGCCGACAACGCTGGCTGTACGAGGGGGAGCGACGTCACTGCGACAACAGTGACAAGGATGGCGGCAAACCGTCCGAGGATGGGGTTTGCGGGGCTCCGCACTCGATGATTCTTCACGATTTTTTTAGCCTACCGAGGGCTTAGGAAGCCGCGAACCAGCCTGCAACGTCAACGATGACGTGGGTGTTTCCGGCGGCGTTATAGATACTGATCGACCCGTCCGCTCCGACTTTTGCAATGACCGCGTTGGGAATTGTCGTGCCGGCTGTGAAGTTCACGTTCGAGGTATTGGGCAATGCCTCACCGGTCGGATAAACCCGAAGGTGGCCACCCGCCGTGGGGGCTACCGCGGTCACATTGACGACCACGGCAGTGACGCCCGAGGCCGGTACACCGCCGCGTCCGAGCACCGGCACCCGCAACGTCTGAGCAGATCCCACCGGGCCCGTGGCCTCAATCAGATGATCGACCGTCTCAAAACCGGCGCGTGTATCAGCTAAGCGCAGAGGTGACAACGGCGTGTAACCCGAAACTTCCGGGAAATACCCCATGACGTCGACAGCAAAATGCGTATTCCCGGCCGCGTTAAAGATGCTCACCGAGCCGTCGGCACCGACCTTTGCGATGACCAAGTTCGGAATGGTTTTTCCCGCGGTGAAATTCAAATTTGAGGCATTCGGCGGCAACTCGCCCTTCGGATAAACCGCCGCATAACCGCCCGACGTGGGTGCAATCGCCGTCACGTTCAGCACCACTGCCGACACGCCCGAAGCCGGCACACCACCCCGATTCAACACCGGCACTTGCAAACTTTGTGCAGATCCCACCGCACCCGTTGCCTGAACCTCATGATCCACCGTCACACCGTCCGACCGTGTGTCAACCAGACGAGACGGCGACAGAGACGAATAGCCCGAGACATCGGGAAAATATCCGGCCACATCAACAACAAAATGCGTATATCCGGCCGCGTTGTAGATACTCACCGAGCCGTCACTGCCGACCTTCGCCACGACCAGGTTGGGAATGGTCTGGCCTGCCGTAAAGTTCACGTTCGATGTGTTCGGCAGCGCTTCACCCGTGGGGTACACGCGAGCATGGCCAGACGCCGTGGGCGCCACCGCCGTGACGTTGAGCACGACCGCCGAAACGCCCGAAGACGGAACAACCAGTCCAGCGCGACCCAACACCGGAACACGTAAAGTTTGACCGGGACCCACGGCGCCCGAGGCCTCGTTCAGATGATCCACGGTCACTCCGGATGCCCGCGTATCTACAATTCGCGCCGGCACAACAGCAGCCAACTCCGTCGATTCGGAAATAACGGCACTCGTGGACAAACTCGTCCGCGTGGTCGTGGCATAACCGCTCCGCGACCCCGACGTGCGAACGGACATGCGATGGCCCACATCGTCGGCGGACAGCACATAGTCACTGCCGGTAGCGGACGAAACGTCAACACCGTCGCGCATCCACTGTGCGCCCGAAGTGGTGGGACTTGGCGACCACGATCCCAGGTTCGCGTGAAGGGTTCCGCCCACCATCAAACTCCCCGAGACAACGGGGGTGGGGCTGGCTCTAAATCGAACGGTTGGGTAGTCAAACCATTCGACACTCAGGCGCCAAAAGTTTCGGTTTCCGTAAGCACTGCACGCATCGCCGGTGCCATAAAGGTTGTTCATGGCGGCAGCATTCGGCTGATACGGCGTGTAGTAGTAAAGCGCCGCGGTCGCACGATTCTGAATGTAAACCGGGGACGAGCCGCACGAGGCATCAGGGCTCCAGCGCACGGCAGTCGTGGCACCTACGGGGTACCACGTGAACGACCCTGTGCCGTAGCGCTGAAACTGCTGCGCCGCACCGTAAACCTGAAAGAAGAAACCCCCGTACGCAGGGTCACAACCGGAGGAATCGGGGCAGTTTGACCCCGTGGCGAAGTTGTATTGGCGCATCCACGGCCAGTTATCGGTGACGAGCGCCTGTTCTTTTTCGAGAAGCACGATGAGCGCACTCTGGCTCAGGTTGCAGGCAACGCCCACCTTGTAGATGATTTGGGCAGCGGTCTCGTCGGGACTTCCCGAGTATGCGGCACACTGCGCGTTGGCGCTGAGGTTTTCGGTGGCCTGATGCCAGTCTTTGAGACACGTGGGCGCAATCGTGTCGGGGGAACCATCGCGATAGTAAACGACCTTGCCGGCCTCACGCCCAGCATCACCAATGGTGCATCGACCGCCGCTGACGTGAGAATTCAGAAAACTTTGAACTTCCTCAGCCGTCATGGCACCACCGTTGAAGAAGAAGTTGTCCGAAACAATCATGCCGGGAACAAAATCGGCCTTGTTGGGCGTTGTCGCGGAAGCCGGTGCCGCCGGTATGGCAACGAGTCCGGCCAGTACCGTTGCGGATACGGCAAGCCACGCGGCGATTTTTCTCGTGCGGGGACGCGGGGACTGCATGCGTCCTCCTTCCGATCGATGACGACGCTCGTTAAACTCTCCCACGCCCACCTGAGTGAGACATCCATGCACGTCGCAGGTTTGGTAAAGAGTTGCGCCAAAAAGAAGAGGAGCCCGCATCCCCAGGCCCCTCTTCGTGGTGGATCTCGGGTTACGAACGAACCGCCTTGGCAAGCTCTTCGAATTCACCAACGAGTTTGTTCATGTCGGCGGTGGTGTGTGCCAGCGACACCAGCCACTGCTCGTCGAGACCGGGAGGCGTGATGACACCGCGGTTGACGCCCCACAGCCAGCTCAACTCGGCCATCAAGAAATCAGTGTTCTTGAAGTCGCGATAGTTGCGCACAGGGGTGGGTGACCAAATAATTGCACCCTTCACACCAAAACCAATGGTGTGTGCGGGCAGTTCGTACTTGGCAATGATGGCGTCCATCTTGGCCAGGGCGGCCGTGTTGATGGCTTCAGCCGCCGCCAGCGCCTCAGGCGTGCAGAGTTCGTCAACGGCCGTCATGGCTGCTGCCACGAGCGGGTTGCCGTTGTAGGTGCCGAAGTGAGCCATGCGACCGTCAACGACGGCGTCCATGTACTTCTTCTTGCCTCCGAAGGCTGCCACAGGCAATCCGCCCCCGATGCTCTTGGCGAGCGTGACGAGGTCGGGAGTGACGCCCACGCGCTTTGAGGCGCCTGCGACGCCGGCCGTGAGACCGGTCTTCACCTCGTCAAAGATGAGTGCGATGTTGTACTTGTCGCACAGCTTGCGCACACCCTCGAGGTAACCCTTGTCCGGCAGGATTATCGACAGGTTTTCGACCACGGGCTCCACGATGAAGCACGCAATGTCTGAGTGCTCCTTCATGATCTTCTCAAGGTAGGGAAGATCGTTGTAGGGCACGACGTACACCGTTCCCGGCACCGCATCGATGGGAGCATCAGGAATGGGGGCATCCGCCGGACCGATGTCGGCCAGGGCCGGCTTGACCGATACTTGAAGCGGGTCATAACCACCGTGGTAGCCGCCCTCGATCTTGATGACGGCCTTCTTCTTGGTGACGGCGCGCGCCACGCGAATGGCGTACATCGTGGACTCGGTTCCCGAGTTGGTGAAGCGCAGCATGTCGAGACCAAAGCGCTTCTTAAAGCGCTCAGCGATCTCGGTGGCCGAGGGTGACGGGGTGACGAACAGAGTTCCCGTCTTGTCGAGGGCCTCCTTGACTTTCGAGACCACGAGGGGGTTTAGGTGACCCACCAACATGGCGCCAAAACCCATCGACATATCGAGCAGCTTGCGACCGTCGACGTCGGTGAAGTAAGCCCCCTTGGCCGACGCTATCGAAATGGGATAGGGGTCCCAGTGCTGGAAGCTCGACGTCACACCGAGTGGCAGAGTCTTGCTGGCCAACTTGTTGTGCTTTGCCGACTTACCGGTGGCGGCAGAGAACTTCTTCCATTCGGCTGCCAGTAGTTTTTTGACCTTAGCGTGGTCAATCGGCTTGGACGTTGCCGGGACGTTTCGCCAACCGGCGGGATTATGTGCAGGGACGTTATTCATCATTATCAGCTCCAAACGGCGATGTTTGAATCCCTTTGTCTTTCCACCCTAGTCTGCTGGCGGATGACAGTGTGACGGTGTTGGGGAAACACAGGATCCCTGATTGGTGACACGGACACGCTCGTTGCCGTCGTATCAACAACAGCGTCTGGTCGAGTTTCGTGAACGTCGCGCCCGCCCGTAGGCTCGGCAGATGAGCATGCACGGCCATGGCGGACCCATGGGAGGGAGATCGCGCGATGCGCGGGTTCAGCGCGAGATGAACGCCAACGCCCCAGAAATTCCGCACCTGTTTCGGCGCATCGCGGGCCTGTTTAGTCCTTTTCGAGGACAACTGATTGCCACCGCCACACTCGTCATCACGAGTGCCGGTCTCACGGTGATTCCTCCCTTGCTCATCGAGGTCGCCTTCAACCAAGGCCTCTTCCCGCCCGCGGGTGGGCCGAATCTCTCGCTACTGGTGAGCATGGTCGTGCTCATGATTGCCATCTGGATTGTCTCGGCCGGGCTGGGCGTGGGTCAGACCTACCTGACGCAGACCGTCGGCAACAAGGTGATGGGCATCCTCCGGGTAAAGCTCTTCAGCCACCTGCAGTCAATGGAACTGGCATTCTTTACGCGTACCAAGACCGGCATCATCCAGTCGCGACTGCAAAACGACGTGGGTGGCGTGGCCGGCGTGCTGAGCAACACGGTCTCCACCGTCCTCGGGAATACCGTGACCGTATTGGCGGCATTCGTTGCCATGCTCATTTTGTCGTGGCAACTCACGTTGGTGGCCGTGATCATGTTGCCCCTCATGGTCATCGCCCAGCGCAAAGTGGGACAGGTTCGCGCGCGCATTGCCACCAAGACGCAAGAGTCACTGAGCGAGATGACGGCGATCACGCAGGAAGCACTGAGTGTCAGTGGCATCATGCTGGCCAAGAGCTTCTCGCAGCAGGGCGCTGAGGTGCAGCGATATGACAAAGAGAACAAGGTGCAGATTGGACTGCAGGTGCGTCAGGCCATGTCGGGCCAGTGGTTCTTCGCCATGGTGCAGATTTTCTTGTCGTCGATTCCGGCCATCATCTATTTGGTTGCGGGCTACTTGATTGCCGGCGGCGTTGACGTGACCATCGGAACCATCGTGGCCTTCACGACGGTGCAGGCGCGATTGCTCTTCCCGCTGATGAACGTGATGCAGGTGGGATTAGACCTGCAAACCTCTCAGGCGCTCTTTGCCCGCATTTTTCAATATCTTGACCTCGTTCCCGCAATCGCCGACGCCCCCGACGCGACACCCGTCAACCCGGCCAAGGTAGGCCACATCGAATTCGATCACGTCACGTTCAAGTACCCGGGTGCGGGAGCCGACGAGACGCCCACGCTGTCGGACGTGTCGCTGAGCGTGAAGCCCGGTCAGTTTGTGGCGTTTGTGGGCCCTTCTGGTTCGGGCAAGACGACGCTGTCGTATCTCGTGCCGCGGTTCTTTGATGTGGAATCGGGGAGTGTGCTTTTCGGCGGCACCGACGTGCGCCATCTCACTGCCGACTCGCTGATTGCCAACATCGGCATTGTGAGCCAGGAGACGTACCTCTTTCACGCGACCATTGCTGAAAACCTGCGCTACGCGAAACCGGATGCCACCGACGACGAGTTGATCAAGGTCGCTAAGGCAGCCAACATCCACGACACCATTGCCACCTTCCCGATGGGATACGACACCTTGGTCGGCGAGCGCGGTTACCGATTGAGCGGTGGTGAAAAGCAGCGTGTGGCCATTGCTCGCGTTCTCCTGAAAGACCCGAGCGTGCTCATTCTTGATGAGGCCACCAGTTCGCTCGACACGGTTTCTGAGCGCATCGTGCAGAAGACGCTTGATAAGGCGGCCCGAAATCGCACGACTATCGCCATCGCACACCGCCTGTCCACCGTGGTCAATGCGGATGTGATCTTTGTGATTGATGGTGGTCGTGTTGTTGAGCAGGGCACCCACACCCAGCTCATGAAGAAGAAGGGCCTTTACTCGCGGCTTATTGCGCAGCAGGAGTCGGTAGGCAACGCGACCTGACGCCTGGCCGCCGCGCGCGACGCGAGCAAACGTGTGTGCCCGTGCGCCAGAATAGGTTCGTCGCCGCTTACGGCTCTGGCCTCTCTCTCTTCTAAGGACGAACTCCGTGGAATACACGCAACTCGGCTCTCTCACCGTTTCCCGCATTGGCCTGGGATGTATGGGCATGTCGCACATCTATACGGGTTACAAGCAGCCGGAGGCCGACTCCATTGCGGTGATTCACAGAGCGCTCGACCTGGGCGTGACGCTCATCGACACGGCCGAAATTTACGGCCCGGAGAAGAACGAAGTGCTCGTGGGGAAGGCCATCAAGGGGCGTCGGGACAAAGTTGTGCTCGCCACCAAGTTCGGGCTGCGCTCCAACGTGGGTCGACCGGCACCCGACAGCTCGCCCGAGAACATCCGCGTCGCCGTTGAGGGCTCACTCACGCGCCTCGATGTTGATCACATTGACCTTTACTACCAGCACCGCGTCGACAAGAGCATCCCTATCGAAGACGTGATGGGCACGTTGGTCGAGCTCATCGATGAAGGCAAGATCGGACACATCGGCCTCTCGGAGGCCGGACAAGCTACGATTCGACGAGCGCACGCCGTGCATCCCGTTACCGCCCTGCAGTCGGAGTACTCACTCTGGACGCGTGACGGAGACGACGGCACGCTCGATGTGTTGCGCCAACTGGGCATCGGCTTCGTTCCGTATTCTCCGCTGGGGCGTGGCATGCTGTCGGCCAAGATCACGTCGCGCGACCAGTTTGACGACGACGACTGGCGGCTCACGAACCCCCGCTTTGTTGAGGAAGTGTTCAACGAAAACCTTCGTCGCGTTGACGAAGTTGTGGCGATTGCCACTGAGGTGGGCGCCACGCCTGCGCAGGTCGCCCTCGCCTGGCTCCTCGCCAAGGGCAGCGACTGGGCGCCCATCCCGGGCACCGTCCGCATTCCGCACCTCGAAGAAGATCTCGGTGCCGTTGACGTTGATCTCACGCCCGAGCAAGTGACCCGGCTCGATAACATCACTCAGCCACTCGGCGACCATCACAGCCCTGCACAGATGGCGATGTTCGACCGCTAGATATCGCCCGACAACGATTTACCGCTGCGCGCGATAAATGACCTCGGCGATGGGCGAGGCCTCTGAGACCGAGGGTAAGAGCGCAACACCGTCAATCGGTTCGCCCTCAGGCTCGCGGATCTCCGCTCCCGGCAATGCGTCAGTGATTGCCTGAATGAATGCGTTGCGCAGCGTCGGCGCCTTCATCACGTTGCCGGCCCAACTGAACCTCTGCACGGGCGCTTCCAGAAGTCCTGTGCGTCGGGCTGCGGTTACCGCGGAGTGAGCGAGTTCGCGCCCGGCTGCCACAACGATGTCGCGCGCGGCGCTGTCGACATCGGCGAGCGCAATGACGTCCTTGGCCAAAGCGGCGATTCGCGCCACGCGGTCATCGCTGGTCTGCAGTTCGATGTACGCCTCCTCGGGATTCGTGAAGTTGGCCTGCAGGAGGTCGCTGAGGGCCGTCTCGGGAATTCGCCCGTCATAGGCCCGCATCGCCGACTCGAGACCGGCGCGGCCAATCCAATAGGCCGACCCACTGTCGCCAATGAGATTGCCCCATCCGTCGACGCGCGCCCATTCGGTTTTGCCCACGGCCAAGGTCACAACTCCCGTGCCGACGGCGGTGACCGCACCCTGATTGACACCCATGCTGCCCAAAAAGCCCGTGATCGAATCGTGGGCCAGGTAGACCCGGTCGATGTGCGGCGGGACGAGGGAGAGCAATTCGTCGGGGCGACTGTTCGCCACCGTGAGTCCGGTCATCCCGATGGTGAGCGTGACGGTGCCTTCAATGGTGCCGACGACGCCATTGATTATTTCGGCGAGCTGGGCAAAGAGCTCGCGGTCGGTCTTGAGCCCGGAAAATGAGCTCTCTCTGCGGCTCTCACCCTGAACGACAAGCGCACGAACGCCCGTCTGGCCAGCATCAATCGCCAGGAGTGAACGCGTGGCACCCGCCCCTGTGGCTGAGTGCGCGTCAGTTTCGTGCACTGAGATTCCGCTCCTTCTGCGGCGCACCCGCGCGCCGTCACCGTTTCACTTTAGTGCCGAGGTACTTGCCAGCCCCGGCCTAAACTTTGGCTATGACAGCGACACCAATACTGCGCACTTTCCTGTGGTTTCCCGAGAAACTAGAGGAGGCTCTCGCTTTTTATCGCGAAACCTTTGGTGCCGTGGTCCACTCGGAAAATCGACTCGGTCCTGAGGGTCCCCTCTTCACGGCCGACTTCTCGATCTATGGGCACGAGTTCATCGGGTTGAACTGGGCGGGCGGCCCGGCTTTCAACGACGCGATTTCGCTCTCACTCAGCGTGGATGGTCAAGACGAGGTCGACAGACTGTGGAACGCTATTACTGCCGAAGGCAAGGAAGGCCAGTGCGGCTGGTGTACCGACAAGTGGGGCGTTTCCTGGCAGGTCACTCCTATTCAGATGCGTGATTACCTCGGTGACCCGGATCCGGAGAAGGCCGCTTATGCCAACGCCGCCCTGCGCCAGATGACCAAGATTGTCATCGCCGACTTTACGTCCGCCAGTTAGCGATATATCGTTAAGACCTCAGCGATACTCACGGAGGTCAGCATGAAAGAGTCCTGGTTCACGAATTTCGACGGCGCGCGGATGGGTGCCTCCGCGTGGGAAACCCTCGAGGACATGCGCAATCAACTCAAGCGGAATGTCGACATGCGCATGAAGCGCGGCGATGTTCGTGCGGCCATCCTTCGACTCCTTGCCGAATCGTCCATGCACGGCTACCAAATCATTCACGAAATTGAGACGCGCAGCGGTGGAGCATGGAAGCCCAGCCCCGGTTCGGTCTATCCCACGTTGCAGCTTCTGGCCGATGAAGGCCTCATCGCGTCGAAGGAAGCCGCCGGCAAGCGCACCTTCTCGCTCACGGATGCGGGCCGCGCCGTGGCTGAGGCTGACTCGGCAAAGCCGGCCCCGTGGATGACGGGTAGCGACCGCGAAACCGGCCCTTATAGCTCTCTCGCAATGGCGGGTGTGAGTCTCGCTCGCGCCGCAGCCGAGGTCGCACGCCGCTCGAAGGACGACAAGATTATTGAGGCCACGAGTGTTATTGACGAGGCCGCGAAAAAACTTAAGGCGTTGTTAGCGCAAGATTAGAGGGTGGCACAACCCAACTCCGGCATCGCCAGCGAGCCCATGACCGCGCGTCGGGCGCGTTCACGCTACCGGCGCATCATCCGCTTTGCCGCGCGCCAGCTCGTGTCGACGTGGTGGTTCGAACTCATGTTGCCACGCCTGGGTCTGCGTGGAATCTCGGCGCGAACCCGTACGCGCCGCCTCACCCTGATTGCGCGCCGATTTCACTGCCTCGCGCTTGACCTCAGTGGGCTCATGATCAAGCTCGGACAGTTCATGTCGACCCGCCTGGACGTGTTGCCGCCGGTCATCACCAACGAACTCATCGGCCTACAGGACGAGGTGCCTGCGGTTCCCTTCGACGCCATTCGGGCGTTGGCCGAGCGCGAGCTGGGCGTGCCACTCGACGTGGCTTTCAGCTGGGTCGACCCGGAGCCGCTCGCTGCTGCCTCGCTGGGCCAGGTTCACCGGGCAATCCTTTCTCCCGCTGACCAGGAATTCACGGGACTCACAGACGTGGTCATCAAGATTCAGCGCCCCGGTATCGACACCGTGGTCGACATCGACCTGCGTGCGTTGCGGCGAGTGGCCGGGTGGCTGAGTCGAATTCGTCTCATCAACAGGCGTGCCGACATGCCGCGCCTGATGGAGGAGTTCGCCACCACCTGCCTCGAGGAGATCGACTACCTCAACGAAGGCGCTAACGCCGAGCGCTTCGCAGCGAACTTTGCCGACAACCCTCGCGTTCGCGTTCCCGAGATGGTGTGGGAACGATCGACGCGGCGTGTGCTCACTCAAGAAGATGTCACCGACATCAAGATCACTGATCTGGACGGGCTGCGGGCCGCCGGCATCAATCCGCACGATGTTGCCGACGAGTTCGCGCGCGTGATGCTCGATCAGGTGCTGATGGACGGCTTTTTTCACGCCGATCCGCATCCGGGCAATGTGTTTGTGCAGCCACTTCCGGCCGCCGCCGGATCAAACGAACCGCAGTGGCGTCTCACGTTCATTGACTTCGGCATGATGGGTCAAGTGCCGGCAGGGCTAGCCAAGGCGTTGCGCTCCACACTGATTGCCGCGGCCTCACGCGACGGCGCCGGCATGATCGAGGGCATGCGCGACGTGGGCGTGCTCATGCCGAGCGCCGACACGGTTGAGCTAGAGCGCGCGTTTATCAAGCTCTTCGATCGCTTCGGCGGACTGGGCTTTGCTGAGCTTCAGAAGGTTGACCCTCAGGAGTATCGCGCCTTTGCTCGCGAGTTCGCCGACGTCGTGCGGGCGTTGCCGTTTCAGTTCCCCGAGAACTTCCTGCTGGTGGTTCGAGCGCTCTCGCTGATTTCGGGAATGTGTAGCTCGTTGAATCCGGAGTTCAACCTGTGGAACGCCGTGGAACCCTATTCGGCCAAACTCGTTCGCGCCGAAGGGGGCAACTTCGTCCGCGCTTTTGTTAACGATGGGCTCTCGACCCTCCGCCTTGCCGCGAAACTGCCCAAGCGCATCGACGCCCTCATCTCTCGCGCCGAATCGGGTCAGCTCTCCGTACGCTCTCCCGAACTCGAGCGCCGCACCCGCATCCTTAATCGCACGCTGCGTCGCGTGATTTCTGCCGTTCTGTTCGCGGCGCTCTTTGTGGGCGGGCTCATCGTGCTCGAGCGCGACAGCACGCTCGGCATCGTCATCTTGGCCGTGTCCGGTGTGCCCCTGCTGCACGCACTTTTCGCCGGCGTTTTCTCGCGCCGGAGCCCGTTGCCCTAGCCCGCAACCCTGCCGGCGTTCATGCGCCTAGCGAGTAAAGCGAACGACGTACTCCTTGTAGTTTTGGCTGTCGCCGCGTCGCGCCACGGTGAAGTTGAGGCCTCCGGCTGACACAGTCGTCGATTCGTCGACAGAAAATACCTGGCCCTTCCAATTTTGTTTTGCCTCAGGATCAACCTTCCATTGCAGTTTTGTCGAACGAATCGAAGGGTTATCTGCATAGAAACTCAACGCGTTGTAGTTACCGTCAGCACTCACTGACACCATCACATCTACGACCTCATAACCCCAATGCGTCACCCCGAACATTCGTGGCTGTAAGTCGTATGCCTCGCGAGAGTTCCAACCAGCGAAGCACAGCTCCGCGTCGGCCGACAGGGGCCCTGCGGTCCCAACGAAGCTCGACCCATTCTCCTCATTCACACGCCCGCCCGGTGCCGCCGACATAGGGTCAGTCGTGTCGTTAAGGAAACAGATGCGAGAGCCCAGCGCGCCTGCCTCTTTCGAGACTGCGGGCTCCGTGGCGGTGTCGGCTAGCGTTCTGGCGGATGGACTGCACGCCGTCAGTATCAACGCCAATGCCGGCACAGCACAGAGTAACAACAGGCGCGACGGGCTCTTCATTCTGGTTCTCTCTCTCGGATTTTTCTCAGCAGTCCACAGCATTCTCGAAGTGACATGACGCTACGAAGTCGCGGGCAGGGAGCGCGCAAACGCTGGATACGTTGCGACCAGTTTACATGAGTTAAGAGTCCGGCGGCGGGGTTTGCCGAGCTTCGAGTAGAGAACATTAGGCTCGGGAATTGTGAATCCCTCCCGCACGCACGCCCGCACAATATCCGTCGTCATCGCCGCCGCTCTTGGCTTAGCGGGTTGCTCCAGCGAACCTTCCCCGATCCCCGGCGGCGGCTCAGCGCACTCGCACAGCTCGGAAAGCGGCCCTGCGACCGTAAACGGCCTCGCCCCCGTAGGAACACCAAGCGTCCTCAACAACTCGGTCACAGTGCTCGACGAAGTTGTGGACGGTGTCCGACACCTCGTTTATCGCGATACGCGCGCTGCGGGCACACGGAGCCCCATTCACGTCCATCCGTCTGGGGGCACCACCTGCGTTATTTCTGGCGAGATGACGCTGTTCGTTGAGGGCCTTGAGCCACGCATTGCTCGGGCAGGCGACTGTTACTGGATGCCCGCAGACACACCTATGTATGGGTATTCATCCGGTTCGGGCGCAGCGACGTTCTTCGACGCATTCAACCTGACCGCGGGCCAAGACGAATGGATTGTCGTCGAGCCAGGGGAAGAAGCACTTAGCCACAACTTTGGCTAGCTCACTCCCGGGAGTTGGGATAACCAACCTTCGATCACACTCAGGACCTCGGCGTTGTTGCGCTCGAGCATCATGCCGTGGCCATTGCCGTGGAGGCCGTGGTCGGCGAGGCGCATGACCGTGCTGTTGCAGCCGGTCTGGTCGAGGAACGCCTTGAGGTGACCGTCGAAGTAGGTGAACGGTGATGCTTCTGCCGTCACGATGGCAATGGGAACGCGCGCCAAGTTGGGCAGCTTGCGCGCGGGTTCCGCCTGGAGGGCCTCAGGAACCGGCTTGGACTCGTCAATAACCAACTGAAATTCAGATGGGTCGGCGACGGCAGGCTCGTAGTGCATCGGCGCTGCCGCGAGGCCCCAGGGGAGCTCCATTCCGGGACGCCCCAAGAAGGGTGGGCCGATGATTTCGATGGCGGCCAGCCCGAGCACCAACTCGGGGCGAGCGTCCGCGGCCAATACTGCGCCGGGACCACCGGCGGAGTGGGCAAAGATCACTGCCGGGCCGATTCGCTCGAGAAGACTGACCAGACGGTCACGTTCACGCGCGTGCATTTCAGCGAGGTTCGACGGCAGCGGACCCTGCGAGGCAGCAAACTGCGCGAAGATGTCGTCGCTTCCGTCGAGTGCGCCGGGCCACTGCGTGTTCGGCGGCAGCGGAGGCCCCTGCGGGTCGCCAAGAAAAATACCGGTAAGCAACTCTGCGCCCCACGTCGGCGTGGGAGCGCCCAACGCCTCGGGGTCGTAGGGCGAACGCCCGTGCCCCGGCCTGTCGACAACATAGACGGGATAACCCTGCTCGGCCAGAAGGGGAGCCCATCCCGGTCGACCGTCTGGCGTCGTGAGATAGTCGGTTCCCTGGCCGCCGCCACCGTGCACGAGAACGATGTTCGGCTTCGTGGTGGGCTTGCCGTTCGTCAGATGTTCAACAAACATCGAGCCCGCGAAGATGGTTCCTGCGGTGGCCTTAACCCTGTCGCCGGGGATCCAGAAGTAGCTGTGTTCCATGATTCTCTCTCTGTCTATCCGAGGAGCGACGGAGTAACCATCGCCTGCATGCTGAGTAAGTCTTGACGGCGGAACTCTCTGTCGTCGCGCAGATGGCGCAGATGGCCGAGAATCTGCTGCTTCACCTCGGCGGGGTGATCGTCGAACAAAATTCCCTTGGTCATTGAGGCCGTTGGCGAGACGTACTCGAGGTACACGCGCCTGCGCTCATCGGAGTATCGATCAAGCACGGCGTCCTCGGCCTCACCGTGAACCACGGCGGCCAATGCCTCCGAGAGAACGAACGCGTCGCAGAATCCGCCTGTGAGTCCCAAACCGCCAATGGGATTGGTCACGTGAGCAGCGTCACCGGCAAGCAAGACGCGACCAAATCGAAACGAGGATGTCGCGCGCTGGTGCATGCGGTACGGGGCAAACTGCACCAGCTCGTAGGGCAGGTTGCCGGGAATCGCGGTCTCAAAGTGAGCGTGGATGCGCTCTTCGAGTCCTTCGTCGGGGAGTTCGGCATCCTCTTTGAAAGTGAACCGCCAGAGGGAATCATCAGAGGAGTAACGGGCGATGACGGCACCATAGACCGGGTCAATGCGCCAGTTGGTCATCTGCAGGCCAGCGGCATGCAGGTCGGCACGGATGTTTGTGGAGACGAATTTCTCGGGCCAGGTGATGCCATCAAACGAGAGATTCATGAGCTTGCGCACAGCACTCGTCGCGCCATCGGCTCCGACGAGCCAGTCGGCGACAATAACTTTCTCGCCCTCGGCCGTGTTAACAGTGAGGGTAACGTTGTCGTCTTCTGGTCGAATGCCAACCACTTCGTGGCCATAGAGCACCTCGGCGTTGTCGTATTCGGCCAGGTGGCGCAGCAGAATAGCGCTCACGCGGTGTTGACCGAGCAGTGGAACGAACGGAAAGGGAAAATCGTTTTCGATGGCATCCAGCGTCAAGTGGAAAGACTCTCCCGACTCGTGGTCGAAGAAGTTCATGCCGTCGCTAATCGCGGCGTCGGCTTTGATGTCATCGAGCACGCCCAACGCGTCAAAACCGGGCAGCACCGGGTGAAGGTAGGCGAGAGCTCGGGGAGCCGTGCTGGGTTCTGGAGCCCTGTCCAGCACAGTTACCTCTGCACCGCGTTGTGCCAACCCAAGCGCAACAGCAAGACCGGTTGGTCCGCCACCCGCAACCACAATTGACCTGCGTTCCACGGTGCCTCTTTTCTCTCGATAACAACGATGTCATCCCTGTGACGTTCATCTTCGAACGTACATCACTTGTCATTCGAAAGGATTGTGTTTTCGTCAACATGCCGCTGATGGGTGCGATCGGAGAAGAAGCGAGGTTGTCCTCACAGGTCGCCGGCAACGAGCAACAGTTTCTGCGGATCGAGCGTTGATACCCCCTCACGTCAGACGAATGCTCCGAGGCCGGCAAGCGGTGCCCCGGAGCATTCGTTTCGATGGATGGACTATTTCTTGCCGGACAAGACCGGCTCGTCTACCTCGTTCATGTAGCCCTCTTTTTGGTCCTGCGCCTTGGCGTATTCCGGCTGGAACCGAACGCTGGCATAGTGCGATGCCTTCTCCGCTTCCTCGGCGCGCTTACCCAGATCGGCGGTGTCGCCAAATCCGAGAACATCACGAGCCAGTTGCGTCAGAGGCCCATCAACCTGGTACTCCGTGCGTTGCATGGTGAGCAGGTTGATGAGGTAAAGCGGCGTTCCATTGAACTTCTCAAACATCTCGTGGCGAGCGCCCCATTCCGTGAGGAATCGCTCGCTAATCTGCCGGAAGATCTTGATGCGGTCTCGGGCACTGATTTCAGAACCTCGGAGCGCTTCCTCGAGCTTGGGCCCGATGTACGGGTCGTCCAGTTCCTTCTTCGTCGGCTGAATGACAACGCCTCGCCCACAGAAGTCAATCAAGAGGTTTACCATCTCATGCTGGTTTTCGAGATAGTGAGCGCGTCCAAAATCAATAAAGATGTTGTTCGGCTTGTACAACCCACCCGGGGTATGGAATCCCGTCTCCTCGGCTGCGATCATGAAGGCGCGGCAGGTCTCGCGGAAACGAATCAACTGGGCCAACTGTGACTGGACCAACGGGTTCGTTGCCGTACCCAGCGACTGAGTGATCAGCAGGGCAAGGCCAACCATGAGCTCAGCATGCACAACCTGGCGAATCTGAGTTTCGAGGTGAACCCAGTCGAATTGGCGCTGTGGGTACCATTTGGCGTGATCCGGGTTACCAATGTGCTGCACCTGATCCCACGTAATGAGCACGTCATCGAAATACACCATGCCATCGAGTTCATCACCGATGGTGGCCAACGGGTGGTCGTAGGGATCAGCGTCGGGCATTGCGCGTGACTCACGTGCCACGACGGAAATGCCCGGCGTAGCAACAGGAATGAGCGCATAAATCGTCTGCTCGGACGTCTGCCCCGGCCTCCACAGGTTGCCAATCAGAAGGTGGTTCACAAATGGAATGGACGTGCCAATGGCCTTCCATCCGCGAACAATGATGCCTTCGTCGTTTTCCTCGACAACGCTCAACATGGGTGTTTCAGACATCGCATCGTCGCGGCCACGGTCATATTGAACATCGAGGAACATTGGTGAGATCGCGTGATCAAGACTCGTCACCATGTCCCACTGCCGCTGAATGTTGCCCGTGAGGTCGCGTTCACCGTTCTTGAAGATTGAGTTTCCCGCCCACGGTTCTTGATCGTCCACCTGGGTGAACATGACAACGTTCATTCCAGCCGGCGGTCTGGTAAAGATGCCGCCTTTGAAGTGTCGGAACATGAAGTCCGCGTAGTTGCGACGACGCACGACGTCTTCTTTGGATCGGGGCAGGAACCAGTGCATTGACTGTCGCTCCCCGTTCTCATCGATAAATGTGCACACATCCTGAAATTCAGGATTGAGGTGCATATCGTAATACTCGGCGATTGCGTGAGCGTAGCCCTTTGTCTTGGGGTGGGTGGTGACATCCTCAATGATTTCGCCCCCCACATAGACTTTGCGACCGTCTCTGAGTGACTCAAGGTATTCTTTTCCGGTTCTCATGTGAACCCTCCTCAATAGTGATCATCGCCCGCACGGGCGCTCATCACAGAATGCCGGGAGAGGCGTTAACGAAAGAGAAACATGAGCGCGACCGCCCGATTTACTGACGGAACTGTCATGAGGGACGCAAGAGTTGAAAGAGATCTCGGGTTGCAGCGGACGGAACGAGGCCCCCTTCGGCCAAAGTGGTCTCGCAGCGACGATACGCAGCTGTCACCGCATCGGCGTCTCCGATTGCGTCGCTCACGCGCATAACCATGCGCCACGCTCTCTCCGAAAACGGGTCTCGGACGAGGGATGACTCTGCGAGATTTTTGGCTTGTTGGTAGCGCTGGGCCTCGAAGCAGATTGCGGCCCCGGAAAGACTTGCGTTTACAGTCTTTTCCAACAGCAACAATCGACGATCGTCAGCCCATGAGGACTCTATTTTGGGCAGGTACTCACCTTTCTCCAACAGTGCCAGCGCACGTTCGAGGAGCTCAAGTTTCTCGTCGCCCTGTAACCGGTTGGCCTCGTTCAGAAAGTTTTCACATTGAATCGATTCGCTTGACATCGACACCGTGCCGGAAAAAGACAGCACCTCACCCACAAAAGACGGGCCAACGCCTGCCGGCATGACTTCACGAAGCCGATGAACCGTTTGGCGCAGGTACGCGCGCGTCGAATCATTTAGTTCGCCGTCAAATAATGCGTTGAGCGCCTCCGAACGAGTCACACTGTGATTCGGCGCCGTCGCTAACAGCGCAACGAGGGCAAGGCTCTTTGCGATGCGCGGCTTGACGATTTCCCCTTCGACCTCGAGTGCGGTCTCGCCAAATTCGTGGAGGAGAACCGAGACGTGATTATGGTTTTCCTGCACGGAATGACGCCCGATAAGTGAGCGTCCGAGTTCATGCCATTCAGAGTCCGTGTCAGTCTCGATGTCAAGGCGCCTAGCCAGCACGGCCTCAAAATCCGCGAGGGCTAGTAAGAGTTGGTGATGAGAACCCTGCTGCTGGGAGGCGCTGAGCGCCAAGTCTGTTGCGCTGTCAGCTCCGTCCGAGTTGCCCGCCCGCCATTCCGCCTCTGCAAGATAAACAGCCGCCGCGGGGAGCTCGATGATCCTCTGGGCTCCGACCATACTGTCTACAGCGCGCCGGAGGGACACAAGCGCGAGATCGTCCTGGCCGCCCTCAAGGAGGTTGGCCAGCCCCCGCCACATATCAACCGCCTCGTTGATGAAGTGGTAGCGTCTGTCACTTGCCTCATCGACGTGATCAAGGAGAGTTAGCGCGCGTTCTGTATTGCGTCGCAAGCGGAGTTCACATTTCACTTCAACAAGAATGCTGAGCCACTCGAAGAGCACTGAACCGCTCGCCTTGATGTGCTGCCGGCCAATCGTCAGAGTGTTGAGGGTTTCATCCACCCGCTGCAGGTCAATCATGAGTTCGGGCCCGACAATGCCGTGCAACCAGCACAGGGAATGTGAATGATTGTCGGACTGCGCGTAGACATCAAGCGCTTGCGTTAATCGGCCGCTGGCGCGCAGGAGACCGATTCTCCAGGGGGAAGACACTGCCACGGCCCAGGGAGATTCGGGCTCCTGAGCCATTTCCTTCAAGCGACCATGCGCAAAATGAACCCTCATCACCAGTGCGTCGAGTGGCCCTCCGGTGAGATTGATGCCCTTCTCAAATTCGGCGACGTAGTCCTCATTCACGAGTGTCATGAGGTACCGGATAGCGCCCATCTCTGGGCTCCGTGGCGCATTAGCCATCACTGATTCCATGTCGGGAATCCGATTGAGGTGCCAATAGGCCCAAGCCATCATGCTTGCCCCGAGTGCAGACGTTGACGCAAATTGGTCGCGCTTTTTCGCTTCCGCCAAAGAATCCGAAATGGCACAAGCTAGGCCGTAGTCTTCACGAGATATTGCCAAAAGGAGCTGAGGCAGGGCGAGGCTGAGATCCTGCTCCCCGAAGGCACCAACCAGTGCACCCAACCAGCGATCCGCGACCGCGAAATCAAAACGGTCGATAATTCCGCCGAGAACCAGCTCTGCGGGAACGCGAGCCTTCTTGAGGTCGCCCGCCAGAATGTACTGTTCAACGGCCTCTTCGAGGTGTCCTTCGCCCAAGAGCAAATCACCGTAGACAGAACGCCGAGTAGCGACCTCGTCCGGTTCTCTCCGGTCAAAGAGTGCCATTAAGTACTCGCGAAAGCGCGGGTGGCATCGCATTCCGTCGTTGCCGTTGGCCCACGACACAGGCAAGTGTTTCGTTCGGAGCGACATGAGGAGTCTTATGGTGTGAACTTCCCCCAGCGCGGCTGCTCTCCTTGGGGTGACCTCATCAAGCAGCGAAGTCCCAATCAGGAATTCGCGTTCATCGGGTTCGAGTCGCTCGAGGATCTGTGATGACAGGTAGCCGTGAAGCGGGTCGGCCTCGCCACCCACACCCACGATGTTCTTTCGCGACCGCCACGATTCAAAAAGAACACCCGCGACCCAACCGTTGGTGACTGCCATGGCATGGCTGGTATCCACATCTGCCATCTCCATTTTTTGCAGAACAGTTGCGGCCTCGTCATGAGTGAAGGCCAATTCTCGTTCCCCGACGGAAGCAACCAGATCAACGCCGCTCATCATTCGAGAATCGATAGGGATATCCGAGCGACTCAAGAGCATAACTTTGAGTGAAATAGGTGCGTACCTCACAAGCGCCTCAATTACCGCCAGGGCCCCCGGCGACTCGATCAGGTGCTCAAGTCCGTCGATGACGAGGATGAGTGGCACTCCGTTCGTGGCATCGACAAGAAGTCCTGCTGCCTCATCGTGGGGAAGTCGAGAAGCAAGGACTTCGTTGACCAAACCTCGAACGCTAGCCACCTGTGTTTCAAGCGCAGCCTCTAGGTAGAGCAACAATCGGCCTGGCGCAGAATCAGCGCGATCGAGAGTGAGCCACGCAACGGGTGTGGTTCCCGACTGACACGCTTGAACAACGGCCGTCGTCTTTCCCGACCCAGCGGTTGCCGCAACAACAAGTATCTGACTGCCGCGAATCGTCTCTTGAATCAATTCGTTGAGTCTCGGTCGCTCCACCACATTGGCGCCAAGAAGGGGCTGGGAAATCTTGGTTCGGATTATTGACGGTGACGTCCGCGCAGGAGAGCCCTGAGGAGAATCTCTCTCTTGGTTATTCATGGGCCTCGGTATTTCGTTTCGGTTAACGGCGACGCCGACATGCTGTACTCGAGAACCTAACTGGGGTCATCCGAATAATGCAACGACTACTTCATCAAGACGAGAGTAAGGATTCACGTGTTCACTCCGATACAACAAACTTCATCGCCCATTGATCCCCACGCGTTTCGAGATGTCATCTCACACCTCATCACCGGCGTTTCTATCATCAGCACGGAACGCGGAGGCGAAAAGTTCGGGGTCACCGCGAGTTCTGTAACCTCCCTCTCGTTGGATCCGGCGTCAATTCTCGTTTGCCTCAACCAACGATTGACCATTGCGGATGTGATATCTGAAACGGGAGTCTTTGCGGTAAATATCCTTGGGAAGGGTCACGGCGCTTTAGCCACACAATTTTCTCAGAGCCACGAAGACAAGTTTCGGGGCACTGCACTCACGACCGGCAACCTCGGAAACCCCCTCTTGACCGATGCACTCGCCAACCTTGAATGTCGCCTCATCGAAAGAAAAGACTTCGCAACCCACGCAATTTTCATCGCACAAATCGAATCAGCCTCGCACCGAGACGGCTCGCCTCTGGCTTACTGGCGCAGTACCTTCGGCAACTTCGCCGGAGAGTAATCCTGACAACCCTCTCACCCCGGAGCCGCGGGTTGCGCAAATACTCGAGAAATCACCTATGGTCGAACGGGTCGGTACACGGACCTCATGAGACTGTCCACGAGCCACGTCCGTCGCTCCATCGAGGGATTCACCGCATCGATGCCCTCGGCTGGAGCCTGTCGCAAGCAGATTCGTTGAATTGATCCACGGATTCTGCTCTACTGAAAGCCAGAGCAAAGGAGCTCCCGATGGCCGAACAGCCCCCCACGCCAGGACTGCGGTACTGCTTCACGATTCGCGCGGAGGTCGACAGCTGGATGGAGGTCGGCGCCAGCGGCAGCGGCACCCTCTACTTCATCCCCATCACCGGCGGCCAGGTTCGCGGCGAGGGGTTCGAGGGCACGGTCATTCACGGCGGAGGCGACTGGGCGACCATGCGTAGCGGCAAGGATGTTCTCGAGGTCGAGGCTCGCTATCAGATTCAGCTCAACAACGGAGTGGTCATCGACATCCTCAACACCGGACTCACCCGCTACGCGAAACCGGGAACGCTCGAGATCGAGTACTTCATGACGCGTCCCCATTTTCGAGTCGCGCACCCCGACTACGACTGGATGACGCGGGCCGTCTTTGTGGGACAGGCCGACAGCAAGCCAGACGCCACTGAGATTCACATCTTTGAAGTCGTGAACAGCGCGTGAGTGGGACGGCTTCGCCACTCGACAGTTCGGCCGTCGAGCTTGCCCGTGCCATTCGAGAGCGTGAGATCTCGCCCGTTGAGGTTATGGAACTCACGCTGGAGCGAATCGACGCCCGGAATCCGGCGCTCAACGCCGTGATTTGGCTCGACCGCGATCTTGCCATGGAATCCGCGCGGGAATCTGAACAGCGAATTTCTTCGGGTGATGACGTTCGTCCCTTTGAGGGAGTTCCCCTGCCGCTCAAGGATTTTGTCAACGCGGTGGGTCAGCCCAACACCATGGGTTCGCGCGCCATCGACGATGCGCCAGCGCAGAAGGATGAACTCGTCGTGAGTCTCTTTCGCAACGCGGGCTTCTCGTTCGTGGGCCGCACCAACACCCCCGAATTCGTCACCCTGACCGACACCGTGAATTCGCGCTACGGCGCTACGAGCAATCCGTGGAATCTCGAGCGATCGGCGGGCGGCTCGTCGGGTGGTGCGGGGTCTGCCGTTGCGGCCGGAATTTTCACGGCAGCTCACGCCTCCGATGGGGGCGGCTCCATCCGAGTTCCCGCATCCATGAACGGTCTTGTCGGGTTCAAGCCGAGTCGCGCCCGAGTGCCCTCCGACTTTGGGCACTGGTTCTTCGCCTCAACCGACGGGGTGCTGACGCGCACAGTAGAGGACACAACCGCCATCCTGGATGTTCTCGCGCCGGGCGACCCCACCGGCTGGTTTGCCACGCAACGTCCCGCCCGGCCCTTTGTTCAGGAGCTTCACCCGGCAGAATCGGGTCTGCGCATCGGCTTTCTTTCACTGTCAAACGTTGGCGTCGATGTTGACGAGGACTGTGTTGCTGTGGCCGACCTTGCGGCGCGCCATCTCGAATCGCTGGGCCACCACGTCAGCACCGTAGATGCCTACCTTTTTGATCCGCCCACCATCGGTGCGTTTGTGGGGCAGGTGATGAGCGCTTACCTGGCGAACACGGACATTACGGACCCGTCGCTCTGCGATCCCTTCATTCAGTACCGCCTCGATCAAGCGCGTGCCTTCTCGTCAATCGACTACGTGGGTCTCGAGATGGACATTCAGATGCAGGCCCGTCGCGTTGTGGCGCAATGGGGTGACCAGTTTGATGTGTTGCTCACTCCGACCATGGCGACCACCGTTCCGCCGCTCGGCCAGGTGTACGCCGAGGCCAACGAAGACCCCGCCGGCGAGCGCATCCTGGAGAGACGCACGGCCACCTTCACCATTGCGGCAAACCTTTCCGGACTGCCCGCCGCATCGTTCCCCGTGGGCGTTGACCGCGACGGTATGCCCGTGGGCGTGCAACTTATTGCGGGGCCGGGCGATGAAGCCACGCTATTCCAGCTGGGCCACAGTCTCGAGCAAGAGTTTCTCTGGCACCAGCGTCGCCCGGCTTTATAGTGGCGAGGGCGCGAGGCACCGCAGACTAGGATTTTCCCTTGTGAAGACAAAGTCGTTTGCCCAGAAGTACGGTCCTTATGCCCTGGTAGCCGGAGGTTCATACGGCCTCGGGGCGGCGTTCGCGGAGGGGTGCTCCAGGCGGGGTCTCAACCTCGTGATCATGGCGCGTAAAAAGGACGCCCTCGAGGCCACGGCCGCCAAGATTCGTGACGCTCACGGCGTGGACGTAAAGACCATCGCGGCCGACCTGTCCGACTACGACGACGTCAAGAAGCGTGTGAGTGCTCTGGGCGTCGACATCGGTCTCTTCATTTATGACGCGGCTTTTGTGCCGATTGGGCCGTTCGCAGAGGCGACCGAGGCCGATCTCGCATCAGCGGCGGCCGTCAACGT
>CANFVD010000007.1 GCA_947450345.1 Actinomycetota bacterium | reverse complement strand
CCGAGGTCGGAATCGTTTTTGCGTTCGCGGCAGCATTTCATCCGGGATTCCGCCATGCGGCAACCGCTCGCACCGAGATGGGCATCCCCACGGTTTTCAATATCCTCGGTCCGTTGTGCAATCCCGCTCGGCCCGATGCGAATGCCATTGGGGTGGCGAGCCTTGAGCGCGTTCCCCTCATTGTCGGGGTGCTGCAAAGCCGGGACGCGTCGGCACTGGTTTTCCGTGGTGACGAAGGCCTGGATGAGCTCAGCACCGCAGGACACTCACACATGTGGGAAGTGAATCGTGGACGGGTCGTTGAGCACGATATTGATCCCCGCGAGCTGGGTATTGCTCCGGCAACCCTGGACGACATTCGCGGCGGCACGCCAGCGGAAAACGCTGCGATTGCGCGGGAAACGTTTGCGGGTAAAGCGGGTGCCGTGCGAGACATCGTTGTGCTGAATGCCGCCGCCGGCATGGTCGCCTTTGATCTCATCGACCGTCCCGATGCCTCCGACACGCACATCGCTGAACGACTGACCACAGCTATGGCTCGCGCCGCTGAAGCAATTGATTCGGGAGCTGCGACCCGCAAACTCGCCAAGTGGGCAGAGGCGACCTCGCGCCTGGCCTAACGAGAGGGGGAATCCTCGTCGATCCAGTTGAGGCTCTTCGTTACGGCTTTTCGCCACACCCGCATCTGACGATCGCGCTCGTCGGTGGGCATGACCGGCACCCAGCGAGCGTCTTCGGTCCAGAGTTCGCGAAGTTCGGCCAGATCCTTCCAGAATCCCACTGCCAGTCCGGCAGCGAATGCGGCCCCCAGTGCGGTGGTTTCGCTCACGGCGGGACGCACGACCGGGATGCCCAAAATATCGGACTGAAACTGCATCAGGAATTCGTTGACGACCATGCCACCGTCGACGCGAAGTTCGGGAATCGTGACATCCGTGTCGGCGCTCATGGCGTCGACGACATCTCGGGTCTGGAGAGCGGTCGATTCAAGAGCCGCACGCGCGAGATGGGCGCGGTTGACGTAGCGGGTGAGCCCCACGATGACTCCGCGGGCATCCGTCCGCCAGTACGGCGCAAACAACCCGCTAAAAGCGGGAACGATGACAGCTCCACCCGAATCGTCGACGCTCGTGGCGAGGCCCTCCACTTCGGCCGCGTCGTGAATGATGCCGAGATTGTCACGGAGCCATTGGATGAGTGAGCCGGCCACGGCGATGGAACCCTCGAGGGCATACTGTGCCGGCTCGATGCCGAGTTTGTAGGCCACCGTCGTGATGAGTCCGCTCGACGAGCGCACGATGTTCGCGCCGGTGTTCATAATGAGGAAGCAGCCGGTGCCGTAGGTACTCTTAGTTTCACCCGGGCCGAAAGCCGCTTGACCAAAGGTTGCTGCCTGCTGGTCGCCGAGGATTCCGGCCACGGGCACTCCGGCGAGTGGCGCTACGGCTGTGCCATAGACCTCGGATGACGACCGGATGGCGGGCAGAATGGCCGCCGGGACATGGAAGGTCTCAAGCAGGCTCGGCTCCCACGAGAGGGTCTGCAGGCTCATCAGCAGCGTGCGTGACGCGTTGGTCACGTCCGTCGCGTGAACGCCTCCCGAGACCCCACCCGTGAGGTTCCACAGCAACCAAGAATCGGGCGTGCCGAAGGCTAGTTCGCCCGCCTCTGCGCGGGCGCGAGCCCCTGGGACGTTGTCGAGTATCCACGCAATTTTGGTCGCCGAAAAGTAGGCGGTCATGGGCAGTCCGGTCAATTGTGCAAAGCGCTGAATGCCTCCGGCGTCGGCGAGTTCTTCTGCGACGCTCTGTGTACGCGTGTCCTGCCACACGATGGCGTTGTAGACAGGAATTCCCGTCGCGCGGTCCCAGACGATGGTGGTTTCGCGTTGATTGGTGATGCCCACGGCACTGATGTCCGTGGCAGCAATCTGCGCGTCGGCCAAGGCCCCCGCAATGACCTCACGCGTGTTTTCCCAGATTTCTACCGGGTCGTGCTCAACCCACCCGCTGTGGGGAAAGTATTGCGTTGTCTCCTTTTGCGCGATTCCCCGTCGGGTACCCGAGTGATCGAAAACAATCGCGCGCGTGCTGGTCGTGCCATTGTCAATCGCGAGAACGAACTTGGTCATCTGGGAGATACCTTCCGGTGGCCTGGCGTGTGCGCGCGTCGATTCATCCGTCGTGCGCTCACGGCTAAGTATGGCAAGCCCAAGGTCTGGCAAGGTAGGTTTACACCGTCGACATCGCCACAAGGGAGTGCATCGTGTCACCAGAAGCAAAACCGAACCTCGTTGAATCCGCCGAGTGGCGCAACATGGAGGATTTCTCGGAGGGCATTGATACCAATCGTTTGCCACAGACGGATGCTCTTGCCGGGCACACGCACAGCGTGCAGCTGGCGGACGGGGGAGTCGCAGAGTTCAGCTTCACAGCCGGACAGCGCGTGACCTGGAAGGTCACGGGCGAAGAGTGGGGCGGCGAAGGAGAAGAGTCCTACGACGGCGTTGCCGTCGGCGAGGGAGCATTCTGGGTCGATTTCAGCATCTCGGCGCGCAAGCTTGAGTCCATCACCCTGATTTTCCAGCCGGTCACGGGATGGGCCCTGATTGTGCATTCCCGCATCCACGACGAGAACTTCACCACAGAGACGCGCGTGATGCAGACGTTCCACCCCGGTTACGTCGACGGCATCACGAGTGCCGAGCTTCCTCACGAGACGCGCGAGCTCATTGGTAAGCGGACGCTATTTCGCTACAGCGTGAACCACCTTTACGAACACATCTACTTGAGCTCACGTCGCTTTGTGTGGCACAACCTCGTCGGTGAGCAGCGCGGTCACGCGGCGGCCGAGTTGGCCACCACGTGGAAACTCGAAAAGGGCCTCTATGTCTTCGCCTGGCGTGAAGAGAAGATTCCTGTCGGAACTGTGTTCCTCTTCGACTACGCGCGCGGACGAAGCACGGGCAAGTTCATTGGGCTCACGGGCGATGACCGCATCGAGAATTCTGCCGGTGGCGCCGAGATCATTGAATTTGGCTTCTCCAACTACGGGGACCACCAAGAGCCCGTTTAAGTCTTGAGGGGCTTGGCGGCGCCAGCAAAGATTGCCGACACGACGAGCAGCCCGGCAACTACGAAGAACATGTTGAGCACTCCCCAGCTTTGGCCTAGAAAGCCGAGCACGGGAGGCCCAACGAGGAATGCGACGTAGCCGAACGTTGATACCACGGCAACGCGCCCTGACGAATTCTCGCCATCGGCAGCAGCAGAAATGAACAGGGGAAAGCCGAGGGCAACGCCGGCGCCCCACATCGCCGCGCCCACCCACGCCACATAAATCGATGGCGCGAAAATTAGGGTGAGAACCCCAATCAGGCCAACGGCGGCCGAGGCGCGCAGGGCGATGACCCGACCCCACCTGTCTACCGCGCGGCCACCAAAGAACCGCATGATGACCATGCCCGTCATGGCGAACGCAAAGGTGATGCCGGCCAGTGTGGCCGACAGTTTGAAGTCGTCGACGACGGCGATGGTAATCCAGTCATTGGCGGCACCCTCAGCAAGAGTGATTCCCAGGATACCCACACCCAGGAAAACGAGTCGTGTGGTGAGGCGCGTTTTTGTGCGCTGAGTCTGCGGCTCGTTCGTCGTTGCGCGATGAATGCCCGTGTCGGAAGGAAGAAGACGCAGCGTGAGGGCGGTAGTGACGAGCAGAACAACAGCCAGCACCGTCTGTTGCCACAACAGGTCAATGGCAACGGCCCCGCACAGTGTTCCGACACCTGCCCCGGAAAAAGTTCCGAGCGAATACGCCCCATGGAATTGGGGGAGTAGGGTGCGTCCGGCCCGCTTTTCGACGTCAGCACCCTCGACGTTGATGCCGACGTCGCCCAAGCCAAAGGCGAAGCCCGTGAGTACACTGCCCACGACGACTGTCGGAACGGACGAGATCACAGCACCAGCTCCGGTCACCACCATGGCAACAGTGAGCACGGCGAAGCCGCCGACGATCGCGGCCCGCGCCCCAAAGCGTGCGATGAACCAGCCTGAATTGAGTAACGAGATGAGGGCTCCCACGGCGCCTGCCATCAGCACAAGTCCGAGCGACGCCGTTGACAGATTCAGAAGGCTGCGCACCTCGGGCAACCGCACCAGCCACGACGAGCCACACAGGCCGAAAATGAAAAAGTAGACGAAGAGAACCCGGGTGCGTCGCGCTTCGGCGGTGGCATCAGTTCCCGTCACGGCGCCATACTCTCACGCCTCGGGGGCTAGGTGAGCGCGGGGGAGAGGGGTCGCGCAATTCGCGAGGCGGAACCAGCGCCGACGAGAAGCACCGCGGGGATGGCGATGGCGGCGATGAGACCGCCCGCCTGTCCCACCGCGCCCAGTGCGGGTCCCACGCTCAGGATGGCGGTGTTCATGAAAACGAGCAGAACTCGCGTGCGCGCGGGGGACAGGAGCGGATCTTCGGCTAGTGCCGCACTCACCAGGGGGTACCCCAGGGACGCTCCGAGTCCCCAGAGCGTGGCGCCCAGGAACGCGAGCGGCAAAATGCTCATCATCATGACGAGAACGATGCCCACGATGCACACGATGCTCAGGCACGTGAGTAAGACCGGTCGCGATACGCGTTCGACAACAAATCCTCCGAAGAGGCGACCGGCAGCCATCGCCACGGCAAAACAGGTAAATCCAATGGCGCCTTCTTCGGGCGTCATGCCACCCGAGACGAGGAAGATGGGAAGCCAGGTTGCGGCCGCGTATTCCGCCAGCACGAAGGCGAGGGCAATGCCTGAGAGACCGAGGGTCCGTGGTTCGCGCCACACCGCGCGACGTTGTGCCTTTGTGGCGACCGGTGCAGGGGTTCCGGTGTGGTCGTGCGCGGGCGTGTGCAGGTTGCCGTCCTTCGGAATGAACCGAGTCGCGATCACTCCCACAAGAGCCGTGACGACGGCAATGACGTCAAAATCGAGCCACAGCGGCATGTCTCCCGATATTGCAAGAGCCCCGAGGCCCGAGCCGACGAGCAAACCGGCGCTGTAGGAGCCGTGGAGCGGAGGCAGCAGACTGCGCGGGGAAGCGCGATCGACATCCGTGGCCTCGATGTTGTTGGCAAAGTTGCTCATTCCAAAAAAGAGCCCCATTCCGAGGTTGCTGAGAACGGCAAACGGGAGATTCCCTGCACTGATGGCGGAACCGGTCAGGGCAAAAAAGACGGACATGCCCACAAAGGCGACCACGAGAACGCGACGCGATCCAAAGCGAGCAAGAAGTCGTGCCCCGAAAATGACGCTCAGGAGAGCCCCAAAACCCAGGACCATGGCGAAAATGCCATACGTACCCGTGGTGAGCCCGAGTTTTTCTTCGGTTTCGGGCGTTCGGCTCACCCACGTGGCAAAAAAGATGCCGTTAAGCGCGAACGTGACGACGAGTGCGATAAACCATCTCGTCCGGTTGAGGTGAGTTGGCTGAGGAGGCACAGTTTCATCGTAGGGCTGGGGAGGGGGGTCTATTTGCCACTTCACGGGAGCTGAAAACTCTAACTGACATAATGTGCATTATCGGTTGTGTATTCAACGGTGGAGCAAGACTGCGGAGACGTCTCAACGTCTCCTGGGACCATGAGGCCGCAGGCTCTCTAAACTAAATGCGTGACGGATACCGCGAACCAAGCCACAGCAACATCTGAACACGATCAAATTCTCGAGTTGTTGCGCGCGGCCGTGGGAAATGCCGTCTCGACGCTGCCTGATGACCTCGAAGCCGCGCGCTGGGATCGGTCTGGCCTGAGCGCGGTTGGCACGCCCCTCTGCGTGATCCATGCAACCTCAGCCGACGACGTCTCACACGTACTTCGCATCGCGAACGAGAACCGCATACCGGTGGTGCCTCGCGGTTCTGGTACGAGCGTCGTGGGCGGAAGCTTTGCCGGCACGGGCGAGATTGTGCTCAGCCTGGCCGGCATGAACCAGATTCTCGAAATCAACGGGGACGAGCGCTATGCCGTCGTTCAACCGGGTGTGATCAACGATCATCTTGACCGGAAACTCCGCGATCAGGGCCTGTGGTTTGCTCCAGATCCGGCCTCTCGGGATATTTCAACCGTCGGAGGCAACATCGCCACCAACGCCGGTGGTTTAATGTGTACTAAGTATGGCGTTACTCGTGAGGCCGTCTTGGCGTTGCAGGTCGTGCTCGCGAGCGGTGAGCTGATTCGCGTGGGTCGGTCGACCGCGAAGGGCGTCACCGGCCTGGACCTCACGGCGCTCATGGTGGGCTCAGAGGGAACGTTGGGCATCATCGTCGAAGCCACTGTTCGTGTCCACCGCACGGTACCCGGCTCGGTAGCCACACTTTCCGCCTACTTCCCCACCATTACCCAGGCAGCCCACGCGTGTTCGGCAATAACCGCAGCGGGACTCCAGCCCATGATCATGGAACTTCTCGACGATCGTGCACTGACCGCCGTCCACAATTACCTCGAGCTTGAGCCGGCTCCAGCGGGGGCCTCGCACATTCTCGTTCAGACCGACGGTGCAGCCGCTCAGGACGAAGCCGTGGCAATTTCGGAAGTGATGCGGAACTCTGGCGGCACCGTGTCTCTTGCCGCCACGGACGAAGAAGCAGCTGAATTGGTCAGAATTCGACGCAGTCTGCACCCGGCCATGGCATCCCTCGGTACCACGTTGATTGAAGACGTGTGCGTTCCTCGCAACCGACTCGTCGACATGTTTGCAGAGATTGCGAAGATTGAGCAGCGCTACGACATCGTGATACCCGTGGTGGCCCACGCGGGTGATGGAAATCTGCACCCCAACTTCATCTTTGACACACCAGAACCGTCAGAAACCATCTGGAAAGCGGCCGGGGAACTTTTTGAGGCCGCCCTCGCACTGGGTGGGACACTGACCGGCGAACACGGCGTCGGAGTGCTCAAGCGCCGCTGGTTAGGCGACGAGCTCGGTTCGACCCAGTTGCGTCTGCAGGAAGACATCAAGCGCGTATTTGATCCGCGCGGCATCTTGAATCCGGGCAAAGTCTTCGTTTCGCAACTGTCTGACGCAGAGCCCCTCCCCTAGGCTTGCACCGGGGCTAACTCGCCCCGACCCGTTTTGACGAGGAGAACACATGTCGACACCCAACAACGTGAGTGGATTTATCTACTACGGAAATTCCGCCGAAGCGACCAAGCAGACCGTGAAGACGGTGCGGACCGGCTTGATCATCGGCGCCATCGTCACCGCAATCGTGGGCATCTTGATGCTCGCCTTCCCCGGGAAGACGGCCGTTCTGGCTGCGATTATCTTTGGCGTCTTCGTGCTGGTCCGCGGCATCGTCCGCATTGTTGTAGGAATCGGTGGACCCGGCCTGACCGGATTGGGTCGCACCGTCAGCATCATTCTTGGCGTCATTCTTCTCGCTGCCGGCGTTTTCATCCTCATTGACATCAACCGGGGAATCGAAGTCCTGGCCATCATCATCGGTATCTCATGGATTATTGATGGAATCGCCACGTTGATTGAGTCGTCTCGCGCCGCCGCACGGGCCTTCAGCATCGTGACCGGAATCATCTCCGTGCTCGCCGGCGTGGGCATGTTCTTCCTGGGTGGCCTCGGTGTCGAACTCATCATGGTTCTGATTGGTTCGATCGCCTTGGCACTCGCCGTGGTTCAGATTATTGGCGCCGCAACAGTGGGGCGCATGTCCCGCTAGGCGAGTATGTCAGTGGGGCGGTCGTCTTCGGGCGGCCGCCCCATTTCTCATTTGTCGCCGTGCAGGACGCCCTGGGCGAGGTCGACCAGGTTGAGCGGACCATACGGCTCGTCGGTCTTCCTCAGGTCGTCGAGGTGCCACCAGCGGACATCGTGGATGTCGGAGAACTCGTTGGGCATCCAGTTGTGGTTGACCGGCTCGAAGCCCTGCGTGTGCACCACGAAGAACTCCGCGTACGTCGACTGCACGTGGCCATCATGAAAAGTTGTCTCGCCGGAGACGGTCCACACGGGTTCACCCACGTCGGTGACAACGAGACCCGTCTCTTCGAAGAGTTCACGAATCGCGCCCTCAGCGTGACTCTCGTGGTCGTCCACTCCCCCGCCCGGGGTGATCCAGCGGATGACCGGCACAGCGAGGAGCGGAGACTCGGTCTTCATGAGAAGCAGGCGCTTGTGCTCGTCAAACAGGAGGACGCGCGACACCCTGCGGTGGAGTGGTCGCGACACCGACTCAGGAAGTGAAGTCACTCGTGTCGCCCACGAGTCGTGTGTGGTCGGCGGGGATGGGTTCAACGGCGGCGAGAGCAATTTCCGCAGCGAACTCAGCGACGTTGTAGAGGCGTCCGGCGGCCTGCTTTCGCGCTTCGATGGCACCTGGATTTACCCGGTTGAGCAGAGTCGCGGTAATCGTTCCCTCGATCATGTCCCCCGATACCACCACAAATTCGATGTTGTTCGCCGCGAGCGTTCCGATCATGTCTCGGAGCGCATCCTCTCCGGCACGCTTGGACAAGGCTACCGGCTCATATTCGGGCATTGTCGGAGTGGTGCGAATGAAGTGGGCCTGGTGGCTCGTGACGAAGACCACTCGCGCACCGTCGGCCAGGTGTGGGAGGGCCGTGGTGAGGAGGTCGACCTGAGCGTCGCGATTGAGGCGCATGGCGTAGTCCTCCCCCATGTTCGATTCCATGCCTCCCGACGCGTTCATCACCAGAATGTCGAGCTTGCCGAACGCCGACTCCGCTTCGTCGAACATGCGCTTCACGTCAGCAGAGTTCGTGAGGTCGGCGCCGACGATCAGTGCCTTTCCCCCGTCGGCAAGAATTCCATCGCGAATCTTAGCCGCGCGGGCCTCTTTGTCGCGATAGTTGATGACGACACGGGCGCCCGCGTGGGCAAAGAAGCCCACCGCGTCAGCCCCAATGCCTCGAGAGGAACCGGTGACGAGAGCGTTCTTTCCGCTGAGCGAACCCGAGGCGAGGGGGTTTGTCATGAGATTCTCTTTCGATGTGTGGGCGGCCAGAGTTGACCTGCTCCTGTGCCTACGAGACTAGCAATTCGAGCGTCTCGGTCCACCTGATACGGTGAGCGCATGAGTGAATCCTCGACGGCGCCGCGCCCTCGACGGGTACTGTCTCATCGGGGAAACATGCCTGGATACGCCGAAAACACTCTCGCCGGTTTTACGGCAGCGCTGGCCGCCGGTGCCGATGTCCTCGAAAGCGATGTCCACGTGGCACGCGACGGTGTGCCCGTGCTGTTTCACGACGACACGCTGGAGCGCCTCATCGGTGACCCCCGACGCATTGCCGACGTCGACAGCACAGAATTGGGCGAACTCGACCTCGGGTCAGGTCAGGGTGTTCCCACGCTCAGTGCGGTGCTTCACGCCCTCCCTCAGGCTCACTGGAATTTCGACATGAAGTCGAAAGACGCTCCGGCTGCGTCTGCGCGCGTGATTACGGAATGTGGCGCTCAAGATCGCGTCCTCCTCGCCTCATTTTCGGGGAGAAATCGTCGGGCCGTCCAACGACTGGTGCCCCAGGTCGCGACGAGTGCTTCTGCGGGTCAGTTCCTCCTCATCTTGATTTCGGCCAAGCTCGGGTTGAGGGCTCTCGTCGCTCGACTCGTCTCTCGAGTCTCCGCCCTTCAAATTCCCGAGCGCGCCCTCGGCATCGATACGACAACACCCCGCTTCATGGCCCTGATGCACTCGTGCGGTGTGCGTGTCGATTATTGGGTCATCAATGACGAAACGACCATGCGTCGCCTCCTGCAGAGAGGGGCTGACGGTCTTGTCACGGATAACGTCGCCGCCGCTAGTCGGATTGTTGACGTTGCCAACGCTGGGAGCTGACTGGGAATCAGCCGCCTTCGGGCACCGAATTCACGTGAGTGAGCGTTACCTCCGTTAGACAGGAATCAATCGTTTTGTCGTGGAGGCATCATGCGCAGTCAGTCCCTGAGGGGTTCGAGTCTCAACAGTCGAAGCTTGGCGAGCGATGAGGGCATCGTCTTCTCCGATCGGAAGCAGGTTCACTACCTCTGTGGGTCGTGCGGAAAGACGACCACGATGACGTTTGCCGCGGACGCCGAGAATCCCGATGAGTGGA
Organism: Actinomycetota bacterium; assembly: GCA_947450345.1. Lineage (GTDB taxonomy): Bacteria > Actinomycetota > Actinomycetes > Actinomycetales > Microbacteriaceae > UBA963. The sequence continues at coordinate 39,583 of CANFVD010000007.1, read as the reverse complement.
CCTGCTCAACCTGCGGAGAATCCGCAACGCTCGGCGAACCCGGAGCTGCTGGTCGCCTCGCGGCGGCAGCCGAGGACGAGAAGGTTGCGCGCACACCCTTTGACATGCTTCTCGAGCGCCGCACGCGCGACGAGCTCGAGGTTATTCTTCAGGAGCGTTTGCAGTACCTGCGGGCGCGCCGCGGCCAGGAGAAGCTCGGCGCTTAGCGACAACCCTCACGACAACAAAAGCAGAGCCGAGCACTCCCCCGGCAGCAAGGACTATTTCAAGGGCTCGCCCGAGCAACATCGCGGGGGTCATGGTCGTGGAGAGCGGCACGGTTTCATACATTGCACCCGCCGTAAATCGCGGAAGAGACGCGATGGTTGACCCGTCGGGAGCAATGATGGCCGAGACTCCCACTGTTGAAATGTTTACGACGGTTCGCCCCATTTCCATGGCGCGAAGACGGGCTATCGCCAATTGTTGATAACTCTCGTCGGTGCGTCCGAAGTCGGCGTTGTTTGTTTGGGCAAAGACGATCTGTGCTCCGTCACGTGCCATGTCAAAGGCCTGTTGATCGTCGGTGATGTCAAAACAGATTGACAGGCCCACGGGAGTTTCGCCGATGGTCAGTACGTTCGGGCGCGTGCCAAATGAATAGTCCCGCGTCACGAGGTCAACGAGATCAGGAACGAGCGCGTGAAATATGTCGCGCGCGGGCATGTATTCCGCGAACGGTACGGGGTGAATTTTGTCGTACTGCCCGGTGACTCCCTCATCGGGAGTCCACACGAGGGATGTGTTGAAGTAGGTATCGGGAGTGGGGTGCGTAATGGTGCCAAAGACAATCGGGGCGTCGAGTCGCACCGCGAGATCGTTCATCAGGCGTGCCGAAACCTCGTCACGTATGGGATCGATGTCGTTGCCGTTCTCGGGCCAGACGACGACGTCAAGCGGCTTGCCCACCAATTCTTCGGAAGCACTCAGGTGATCGTTGAGAATCTCTCCTGGTGTGTAGCCGGAAAAAAGTCCCGCGTCAGCGTTTCCCTGAACTGCCCCAACGCGCATCGTGCCCGTTTGCTGAATGGGAAATGACGGAACAAGAATCAGAACGACCGTCACGACGACGGGAATCGACCAGAGCCAGCGAGCGTGTGCCACGCGCACGAGAACCACGATCATGGCCGCCAGCCAAACTAAGACGAAACTGAGTCCCGCGGTCGAAACCCATGACACAAGGTGCCCGAATGCTCCTTCGGGTTGTGATTGTGCCACCCGTCCCCACGAGAATCCGCCCTGCGGCCACACGGCCGAGATTCCTTCTCTTGCGACCCACAGCCCCGCAACGAGGAGCGGAATAACGATCACCTGTGTGCGCACCGTTGTGAACACCCGAGGCCCGTGCGTGAGCACGAACGACGTGGCGACGGCTCCGAGAGCCATCCACAGAATCATGAGCGACGCTAGGGCGAGCCAGGGAATGGGCCCGAGATACAGTGTGAGCCAGTCAATGAGGGGAAGCCAGAAGGCGATGCCCGACGCGAGGCCCACGATGAGCGCACTCCACCACTTTCGACCCGCGAGTGCCCAGATAATCAGTGCGATTCCCGGGACGGCGAGGAACCACCAGCCCGGTTCGGGAAATGACGCACTGAGAGTGAGTCCACCAACCGCAGCCACGGGTATGGCGGCGTAAATCGGTAAAGCGGTGCGCCAGCGAGAAATCATACGTATCCCACGCTCGCATAGGCCACGACGCCTCGTCGGACTTGATCGAGGGCGGTTCGTGCGGTTGCGGCAAGTGTCGGACCCGCAACGTTCGACACCTGATCGAGCAGATCAATCGTCTGCTTGGTCCACCGAACAAAATCGCCGGCCGGCATGTCGGCATCAAAGAGGACGTCGTCAAGGCTTGCGCCCTGCGCCCAGCGGTACATCGCACGCGAGAGTCCCGCCGCCAGCGGCGTCGTACTGGGCAGTTTGACCCGTTGTTCAATGTCGTCGAGCTCGCTCCACAGATTGCCCGTCGCGTCGAACGCTGGCAGGAAGGCTCCGCGGGGCAAGCGCCGCTCATTGATGTCGCCCTCGTCTCGCCGAGGCTCAAAGACAATTGCGCAAACCAGTGCCGCCAATCCGGGTGCATCAAGCTCATCCCACAAGCCGCGGCGAATCGCTTCGGCCACCAACAGGTCTCGGTCGCCGTAGATGCGGGCAAGCGTGCGCCCCTCGTTCGTGCGCTCGAGCGTTCCGTTGACTGTGTTGCGCAGGTAGCCGAGTTCGAGCAGGACCTCGCAGACCCTATCGAACGTTCTGGCTACGGCGCCCGTGCGCTCATTGATTTGCTTGACGAGACTGTCAGTATCGCGGCGCAATCGCCACCAACGTTCGCCCCACCGCGCGTGGTCTTCCCGATCGGGGCACGCGTGGCAATTGTGTGCACGGAGGTCTTTACGCAGGCGATTGAGATCGTTGGCACGACGATCTCGCGCGGCACGTGAATCGTTGGCGCGCACCGCAGCACGCTCTTTTTCCGTGAGCGCTCGGCGAATCGCGGAGTACTCGGCGAAGTCACCCAGATGGCACTGCATCGGTTTTTCAAAGCCGGTCAAGGATTCTTCTTGTTGCCGAACCTTTCGGGCCAGATCAACCACGGCCCGATCCGCCTGGAACTGAGCAAACGAGGATTCAAGAATCTCGCGCGTACGACTACGACCGAATTGGTAAACCAGGTTAACGGCCATGTTGTACGTCGGCCGAAAACTCGAATTCAGCGGGTACGTGCGTCGGCTGGCCAGATTCGCGATGGACTGCGGGTCGTGTTGACCCGTCCACTGCACGACAGCGTGACCCTCGACGTCAATGCCTCGCCGTCCGGCTCGTCCGGTGAGTTGGGTGTATTCGCCAGCGGTGAGCGGAACTCGGGCCTCTCCGTTGAACTTTTCCAGTTTCTCGAGAACAACGGATCGGGCCGGCATGTTGATTCCGAGGGCAAGAGTCTCCGTGGCAAAAACCGCCTTGACGAGTTTGCGCTGAAACAGCTCTTCGACAACCTCTTTGAACGCGGGCAGCAGACCGGCGTGGTGGGCCGCCACTCCGCGTTCCAGACCCTCGAGCCACTTCCAGTAACCCAGAACACCGAGGTCTTCGTCGAGCAGTGTTCGACAACGTTCGTCAACAATCTCGCGAATCTCTTCGCGCTCCGCGGCGTCAGTAAGGCGCACTCCCGCCTGCACGCACTGCCGAACCGCTTGATCGCACCCGGCGCGACTAAAAATAAAAAATATGGCTGGGAGGAGTTGACGTTCCCCGAGCATGTCAATCACGTCGGGACGATCGAGCCGCGACTTGAGGGGCGCGCTGGGTGCCGCTACACGTCCTTGCCGACCGCGATAGCTACCGGACTTGTAGCGTGACTGTTGGCCACGAGCATGTGGTTGGCGCATCGCCGTTTGAGTGAGTCGCGTGAGTTCGGGGTTGACGCGATGAGTGGCCGCCTGTCCGGAAGAATCGAAGAGATCCACGAACTTGCTGGCCACAATCACGTGTTGATCCAGTGGCACGGGTCGCTCTTCCGAGAGAACCAGACTCACACCACCGCGGACGGCCTCAAGCCAGTCGGCAAACTCCTCGGCATTTGAGACGGTGGCACTGAGGCAAATCAGTCGAACGGCTTCGGGAAGGTGGATGATGACCTCTTCCCAGACAGCTCCTCGAAAGCGGTCCGCGAGATAGTGCACCTCGTCCATGATGACGAAGGAAAGGTCGTTCAGAGCCGCCGAGTCGGCGTAGAGCATGTTGCGCAACACCTCGGTCGTCATGACGACGAGCCGTGCATTTCCGTTGATGTTGGTGTCGCCCGTGAGAAGCCCGACGTCGTCACTCCCCCAGCGCTCGACGAGTTCGTTGTACTTCTGATTGCTCAGGGCTTTCATCGGTGTCGTAAAGAAGACCTTGGCGGTCGACGCGGGGTCAGACATCGCCAAGTGAATGGCGAACTCCGCCACAATTGTCTTGCCGGCGCCCGTGGGGGCGGCGACCAGGACGCTCTGTCCCTCTTCAACTCGCTGACAGGCCTCGATTTGGAACGGATCAAGATCGAAGTCGCGCGAGGTGCGAAAATCTTCGACGACGGGGTGTGACGCGGCGACCCGTGATATCGCGTAACGCTCAGCGGGAGATAACTCAACCATGAGGAGGAGTCAGTGTCTCGGCTGCCGCGGGTGTCAGAGGCTCAGTGGCTGCCTGGGCGAGTGCGCGGTTCTTGCGACGATCGTGAATCAACGCCACGCCCACGGCGAGGAAGTACAAGACCACCATGGGTGCGGCCAAGAGCAGCATGGACAGGACGTCAGCGGTGGGCGTGGCAATGGCGGTGAAGAGAGCGATCAGGAGCACCGCCACCCGCCACGATTTCAGGATGCTCTTGGCCGATAGGACTCCGGCGAAGTTGAGCAGAACGAGAAAGACTGGAAGCACGAAAGCGACGCCGAGAACAATCACAAGCTTTAGGACGAAGTCGAAATAGATCTTGGCCGTGATAATGCTTGAGTCGTCGGTCGGCGCGAAACTTGTGAGCAACATCACAATGCGTGGAAAGACCAACCAGCCGGCATAACATCCCGCGAAAAACAGCGGTATCGCTGAGAGAAAAAAGCCGAGCACGTATTTGATCTCGCGGCGCGTCATCGCTGGCACAAAAAAAGCCCAGATTTGATAAAGCCAGACGGGCGAGGAGAGAACAATTCCCACGGTGAGCGCGATTTGAAGTTTGAGGTCGAACGCCGAGGTCACGCCGTCGTAGTTGAGGGTGGCAACGCGCCCTTGAGACTCGGCGACCGCGTAGATGGGTCGTCTCAGGGCATCGAGGATAAAGTCCGCCGCAAACCAGCCACCAACGCCACCGACGACGATGCCGATGGCCGCGAAATACAAACGTTTGCGAAACTCTCGAAGGTGTTCTCCGAGCGACATGCGACCGGACCGACGAGGTCGGCGTCGCGATTCTTGAGTCACGATCTGTGCGGAGCGCTACTTTGCCGACGGTTTGCGCGAGGCAGTGCTGGATCGCGTTGCTGACCGTGCAGACGAGGTTCCGGCTGGTGCGCGCTTGACCGGGGCCTTGGCGGTGACTGACTTGGCAGCTGCCGCCTTGGTTGAAGAAGCACGGCTTGTCGCGCTGCGGGACACTCCATCAGAAGCCTTGTCCGTCTCAGCGGTCTTGTCTTGTTTCATCTGCTTCATTTCGCCACGGAAAATTCGCAGCGACTGGCCGAGACTCCGGGCGAGGCCGGGAAGTTTGGGTGCACCGAAGAGCAAGACGATAACGACAATGATGATGACTGGCGTCCAGCCTTCGAATAATCCTCGGAACACGATGAATCCTTTGCTGTAGGTGGCTCGGTTCTAGTTTACGGTGCTTGCTGTGCGGAACGGCTCAGTGGGTCCATCTCATGCCACGTCGCACCCCGTTGGGCCCACTGGGCAATTTCCCTCATCGCAAAGTCTGGTGCCACGACGCGAATGGTTCCGGGGACGAGTGAAACGAGTCTCCGCAAGTTCGCCAGGTGGGCGACCGTGAGTTCGGCGCGCACCACTCCCCCCGTGGGCTCGCTCACGATGGCGTCGTAATCACTGATGAGCGATACCGCTGACTCACTCAGGTCGATCGTCACGAGTATGCCCGTATCGTCGACCGGAACGTCGAAGAGGGTGTCGGGCAGCGAGGCAGGATCAACAACATGGTCGCGCGAGTCGGTCAACAGTCGAACCGATCGCATGCGGTCCGTGCGGAAAGTGCGCAGGGCATCTCGTGCGTGGCAGTGGCCGCGGAGGTACCACGTGTTTCCCACAACATCGAGTCGGTGGGGGCAGACATGTCGTTTCTCAAGTGAGCCCGCGGCAGTGAGGTAGTCGAACTCGACCTGGGCATCTTCGTCGATGGCTCGGGCAAGCGGTTCGGCACTTTCCGGAAGAGGAGCACGCCGCACGGCAATGTTTTCCGGACTGCCCGTGGCACCTCGACGAATCTTGTCAATGAGTGCGTCGACAGACGAGCGTTCTTCGTCGCGCACCACATCCGACATGTACTGCAGGCCGGCAATGAGTGCCGCTGCTTCGCGACCTGAGAAACGGGGCGTCTCCGCGGGTCCGACGTGATTGATCATTTCAATCACGTCGTCGCGTTCAAACGAGTCGTAATCAAAGTCGAAGAGGTCTCCGTGCAGACCCTTACCCGAATCGCCGGGAATTCCCGTGACAAAGAGTGTGTTGACAATCTTGCGCATTTCATCCGGCGAAATCCCAAAGGTCGTCGCTGCTTCTACCACCGTGACCGGCGAGTTCTCTATGAGATACGGAACGATGGCGAGCATGCGCGCCACGATGTCGGTTGCCTGTGGGCGCGGATTCTTTTGACGACGCGGGGTCCTCTTAGCCGCGGGGCTCACGACGCACCCCCGTGGGTGTGAGCAAGACGTACACAACGCCGTTGGACGAGATGGCGCAATTCTTTGGGCGCAATCACTTCGACATCCGTCGAAAATTCGGTCAGTTCGTCGGCCAGCAGATCTAAATCAGCCGTAGGAATATGAATCTCGCCCCGATCGTCGGCTGTTCCGTACTTCGCGCTCAGGCGAAAGTCTGCGTCGGAATCGGGCACTGTTCGAACACGCGCAACATTCTGTGCAGCGCGCGCCTCGAGTTCCGACGTGAGGCGGGCGGCATAGTCCTCATCGGTCGCTTCGTGTCGTGCTCCGGGGATGGCGCGTGGTGAGGTCGTGACCCGTGACACGAGGAAGGTACGCTCAGCGTCGCGGTCGAGATCCCAGCCCAAGAGATACCAGAGACCATTCCATTCGCTGAGAGCCAAGGGCGCCACGTGGCGCGTTGTGGGAGCGACGTCACCGGGTTTGAGGTAGTCGAAGCTGGCAACACCGTCTTGCGACAGAATCTCGCCAAACTCGTTGACGGCGTCATTCCAACCGGAAATGCGCGGGCGCACACCGGACAGGGTGTTGTCCGGCTCGATGCCGAGCGAGCGCAACTTGTTAAGAGCACGCAGTGCCTCTTTGTTCATCGAACCGTGTTGCCAGGCACGAGCGGCCACCTGCAAGAGGGCGATGTCTCCTCGTGAGAAGGTGACGTCCGCAGGCAAAACGTACGTTGAGGGGTCAATGAGGTAGCGCACGCCGTGATTGTCGTTTGACGCGTCTGCGGGCGATCTCGTCTGAATGACGATGCCCAGGTCGCGAATGTCCTTCTTGTCCCGTTCGAAGCTCTTCGTGACCGCAGTGACCGCGTTATCCGAATAGGGATCGAAGGTGTCGCGATAACCGTCGACCGTCCCCAAAATCTCGTCGATCGTGAGACCGATGCGGGACGCCAGCATGGCGTGAATCAGGCTAAATTGCCGGATGACCTTGCTGGGATCTTCTGCCACGATCTGACCTAGTGCACACCAAGAATGTCGATCACAAACACGAGAGTCGCATTACCGGGGATCGCTCCCTGCCCGGTCGCTCCATAACCGTCGGCCGGTGAAATGACGACCTCAACCTGCGACCCAACCTTCTGGCCAATCAGGGCCTTCGAGAATCCGGCAATGACTCCCCCGGCCATACTGAACGTCGCCGGGGTCTTGTTCTTTGCCCAAGTCGAATCGAACTGAGTGGGTTCGGCTTGGCCATCCGTCGGCCACAGCCAGCCGGAGTAGGCCACAGTCACGTTTGATTTATCGGTGACCGTCTTGCCGTTGCCGGACTTGAGAACGGCGATCTGCGTATCAGTGGGAGGTGTGGCGCCCGACATGAAGGTGATGCCCGGCGTACCGTCTGCGGCCAGAACAATCATGGGGAATCCGTCGGGAACAACTTCGGTGGTGCCGTTTGCCTTGCCCAGATTGACATCGTGTACATCGAAGAGCGCCACGATTGTCGATTTATCCGGGAGGTTGAGGGCCTTGATCAGGTTCGGATCATCACCTACAACAGTAAGAACCCGGCTACCTTCGTGCACGCACTCGAGCGCTGCACTGAGTACCGGCTGCGACTCTACGTTCAGCGGAAGCAACCCCAAGTTAGTTCCATCAAATTTGCTCGACGAGAGTTCCTTGCCTGTCGCTCCGTCGTAGAGGGCGACGTCAATGGTGACGCTGTCGCCGAGCTGTGAGACTGATCCGCTTCCGGACGACAAGATTTCATACTCGTTGGTTGACGCCTTGAGTGGTGTGGCAAACGTCACTTCGGGCTTCGTTCCGAATGCTCCGCTCACCGTGACGGCAGAGAGAGCATCTCCCGGATGAGTGTCATAGGTGCACGTGGGTTCTCCTGAAGCGGCACAGCCGGTGAGGAGAGCCCCGGTGAGAGCGGTTACGGCGAGAAGGGTGAGTGGGCGACGCACGATGATTTTTTTCCTGACGTTGATGATGATTCTGATGAGCAGTCTACGGCGCGTCAGGGTGAGAATGTGCTGACAAGCCGTCGGTTGCCAAGCGAGCGTTTTCGCTGGCCAACCGAACCCGCTTTCGAGTTGATTTGTCGCTGGCTGTGCGTTCGCCGAGTGCTCCCGGCGTCCACGCCTCGACGTCGTCGTCGCTGTACTCAGATTTGGACGCGCGGCGCTTCTTTTCGGGCAAGACAGTGCCGGGAGAAAGCAGACGCGCGGTAGCTAAGAATCCTGTGTGCGCCACCATTCGGTGGTCGGGCCTGACGGCGAGCCCTTCAACGTGCCACGTACGAACCATCGTTTCGCTGGCAGCCGGGTGGGTAAATCGACCACTCGCCCGGAGTGCCTCAATCACACGCGACAGTTGGGTGACCGTGGCCACGTACATCACGACTACTCCGCCAGGAACGAGCGCATTGGCGATCTGATCGATGCACTCCCACGGGGCCAGCATGTCGAGGATGACGCGGTCTGCCCCCTGCGGGCCAACCACCTTCTCGAGTTCTTCGTTGAGATCCCCCACGGTCAGGGACCAGTTCTCCGGACGATAGCCAAAAAACGTCTCGACGTTCGCGGTGGCAACCTCGGCAAACTCGTCCCGCCGTTCAAAAGAGTAGAGGTGACCGTCTCCCGCCAGTGCGCGAAGGAGCCACAGGCTGAGTGCTCCTGAACCTACGCCCGCTTCGACCACTCTCGTGCCAGGAAAAATGTCGGCGAGTCCGAGGATGGCCTGGGCATCCTTGGGATAAATGATTGCTGCGCCGCGCGGCATCGACATCACGAAGTCATGCAGGAGAGGACGAAGCACCAGGTGCTCAAGGCCGACGACATTTCGAACGACTGATCCGTCATCGAGGCCGATGATATCGTCGTGGGCAATGCCTCCGCGGTGTGAGTGAAAGACGGAACCGGGAACGAGTGTCACGGTGTGCAGACGCCCCTTAGGGTCGGTGATTTGAACACGGTCCCCGGCGCGCAGCGGGCCGGGTGCGAAGCGTGGCGAGGTCACAGCTCTGAGCCTCCAGCCGCGAAGGCCGTAAAAATATCTTGCGGTGTGCGTTCGGCGAGTGTCGGCCACGACACACTCGTCGGCGCGTCGTCAAGGCTGAGAAGCAGCGGCACGCCGATCGTAAACATGCCTGCCGAAGCGGCGGAGGTGACACCCACGGGCGAATCCTCAATGGCCACGCACTGAGTGGGGTCCACGCCGAGTCGCTCGGCAGCCACGAGGTATGGTTCGGGATGCGGTTTGGAGTGGGTGACCTGGTCGCCAGCGACAATGGCGGAGAAGGCCACTCCCGTGATGGCGTGAGCAACGCGCTCGGCCATCGCGAATTGGGCCATGGTTGCTATCGCGAGAGGGATACCGGCGTCGAAGAGTCCACGAATGAGTTCAGGCGCTCCGGGCCGCCACGGCATTCTGCCGTCCATCTGTTCGAGGACACGGTCAGTCATTGCCTTGGTAATCACGTCAATGGGAAGGTCAACGCCACGGCCCTGCATGATTCGAGCCGTGTCGGGAAGACCGTAGCCAATCATGTCGAGGCCGTCTTGATGCGTCCACGTTCCTCCGAAGCTGGTAACGATCTCCGCCTCGGCGGTCATCCAGTAATCTTCGGAGTCGATGACGGTGCCGTCAAGGTCCCAAATTACTGCTGCGGGGAGGGCGTCACGCGTCATGATTCTCGAGTCTATCGGCGCAAATTCTCACGTCCGTGACATCTCACTAAGGACGCGACGACACCTGCGCGTAAGGTGGTTTCTGACGGTGTCACGCTCGTCACATCGTTGGGAAACCTCAGCAAGATCGGAAACGAAGCATTTGGCACAGCCCAGAGCATTTGGTGGTCGAATCCTTGTCGTGGCGTTCGAGGGGTGGAACGATGCCGGCGAAGCGGCGAGTTCGGCCGTGCGCACGCTTCACGATCACCTTGAGGTGTTCGCGCTACTGACGATGGATTCAGAACGCTATTACGACTATCAGTACACGCGCCCGACGGTCAGTTTTGATGACGACGGCCACCGCGTCTTGTCGTGGCCAACGACAACCCTGTTTGCACCGCTCGTCCCCACCCCACGAGGGCCGTCGCTTGCCGATGACGCTGCATTGTCGGTCAGCGGGTCAAATGTGGGCAACGTGTATCTGCTTTTGGGCGTTGAACCATCCCGCAACTGGCAGAGCTTCGCCATGGAAGTGATCGACGCGGTTCTCGCGGCCGACGTCGACGCGGTGGTCTTTATGGGTGCGCTGTTGGCTGATGTCCCCCACACCCGCGCGACACCCATCCATGTGTCCAGTGAAAACTCGGCGGTGCGGGGACAACTGGACGTCGAACGCAGTCAGTACGAGGGACCTGTGGGCATCATCTCGGTACTCTCTCAAGCAGCTGAACATGCAGGCATCCCCACGGTCAACATGTGGGCCTCGGTTCCCCACTACGTGCAACACTCGCCCTCACCCAAGGCCACGCTGGCACTTATCGATCGCCTCGAAGAGATTATTGACGTCACAATTCCACGCGGCACGCTGGTCGAAGACGCGTCGGCGTGGGAAGAGTCCATCAACAAACTCGCCTCTGACGACGATGACATGGCAGCTTATATAGGCACGTTGGAGCAGGCTCGTGATGCCGTGGATTCCCCGCGGGCCAGCGGAGAAGCCATCGCCCAAGAGTTTGAAAAATTTCTCCGGCGCACTGACGACGATGAGAATCGTTCGGATGAAAACACGGGTGGGTAAGCGGCTTCGTCTTTCGTGATATTGTCGCTTGTCGGCGAAAGTTGACACCCAACGCGTGAGTGGCGGAATGGCAGACGCGCTAGCTTGAGGTGCTAGTGCCCTTATGGGCGTGGGGGTTCAAGTCCCCCCTCGCGCACGCGAAGAAGGCCTCGGTTCACTGAGAACCGAGGCCTTCAACTTTTTTGCTAGGACGTTGTCGCCAATTGGCCTTCGGTCGTCAAACTCGCCTTCCAGGAGACGAGCTGGCGAACGCGTTCACTTGGGTCGTGAGCGAGAGCCTCCATCGCGTCAGCGGGTACGAAGTAGTTGATTGCCACCCACGAACGAACTTCTTCGCTCGGGTCCGTTGCGAGCATCCTCAGGACATCGCACGGTGTGGCCTCGTTGCGTGCCACACAGACACGCACACTTGTTTCGGAGTCGCGAGCCAGGGTGGAGAAAACCTCGGCGGGCGTGTGGATATTGAGCGCCGCACTCTCCCGAATTTTGGGCCGACGGTCGGCGGCCATGGTCCTGAGTCGAGCAATCTTGGACTCGGTCACGGCAGGTGACAGAAACGCCGCAACGGCTTCGTTCGCCAACTCGGGAGACTCTTTGAGAGCGTCCAGTTGGCGCATTTGGGCAGGAGTATTGAATCGGATGCACGACATAGCGCTACCTTACGTGCGATTCCTAGCCAAACAGTTGTGCGACATGAGCAAATCGCCAACCGGGTCCGGGATCACCCAGATCCGTGGCGAGCACGAGGTCGACGCTGAGTTGTCCTTCGGGCGTATCGACGGTCATCGTGCCGACGCGGGAACCGGCCGCTCCCCCACGTATGTCCGACACGACGACGGTCACGGGTACCGGAGAATCGGACCATGTCAGCGCCGACACCACGCCTGCGGGAACAATCTGTGACGTGGTCTCCCATGGCGTTGTCACCGTTGCCACGGAAACGCCGGGATCCGCCAGCGTGGTGAGGTGAAAACCCGACTGGAGCGAGGCAACGTAGTCGGCGATTGCCGGTTGCAGCTCGGTTTGAGTTGTCGCACCGGTGGTGACGCCGTACAGCGTGATCGAACGCTCGGCTACCGAGAATGTTGCCGAGTACAGCAAACAGGAGCCCGCCTCGTCTGTGGTTCCCGTTTTGATGCCGTTAATACCAGAGACGCCGAGCAGAGTGTTGCTGTTGACGGCCTTACCGAACAGGGGTAGGTCGATTGACGGAGTTGCCACAATCGATGACAGGACGGGGTCTGCCCGCGCCAGTCGACCGATGGCGATGAGATCTGTTGAACTGCTGCGCGATTCCGCGTTGAGACCCGACGCATCGGCCACGACGGTGTCCGTCAGTCCCTGTTCGGCGAGCCACACGGCAGTCTGTGCGAGAAACTCGTCTGTGGAACCGTACGCCCACATGGCGAGCGAACTCGCGATGTTGTTGTAGGAGTTCAGCATCATGGCGTAGAGCGCGTCGCGCTCGGTTGTCGTGTCCCCCACGGATACGGCGGAATAGTTCCCGTTCTGGGCGGCGACCTCGGCGATGACGTCGACATCCGCTTGGCCGAATGTGATGGTGGGACCCGTGTCGTCACCGACGAGTGGGTGCGCCTTCAGGACCATCAGCGCCGTAATTGTCTTTGTCATGCTCGCCATGGGCACCACGTCGTGCGTGGGCGCTGAACCGAGGGGTCCAAATTCATCGGCGACAACCGCGGATGTGCCCACGGGTGGCACGCTCGGGCTCACTGTTTCACCAGAGATGGTCGCGTTCTGCGTAATGGCGCTCGCCGACGACGGCAGGGGAACCGAGAGAACCACAACAATCCACGCCAGAAGCGCGAGCAGGGCGATGACCGAGCCAAAAACTACGAGTCGACGGCGTCGATACACGGCAGCTGACGGTCGTCTCACCTGTGGAGAGCGTGGCACGCCGGGTGTTTCGTGAGGAAGGGTCACCGGGACATACTAGGCGCGACATCGACGCAGAGTGCGTATAACGCCACGGCAGAGGCCGAAGCCACGTTGAGCGAGTCGACCCCGGCACGCATCGGAATCTTTACCACGGTGTCCGCGACGCCGATGGCTGCGTCGGACAATCCGTCGCCCTCCGTGCCGAGAACGAGGGCAACACGCTCGGGGCGAGAGCGGGCAAAATCTGGCAACGCCACCGCCTGGTCGTTCAGCGCTAACGCAGTGATGTGAAAACCGTAGTCATGGAGAATTTTGCGGGTTGACTCCCAATCGAGGCTCCGCGTCCACGGGACCTGGAATACCGCGCCCATAGACACCCGAACGCTACGCCGATAGAGCGGATCTGCGCACTGGGGTGTAATGACGACCGCATCGGCACCCATGCCCGCGACCGAACGGAAGATTGCACCTACATTGGTGTGGTCAACGATGTCCTCGCAAATGACAATCGTGCGTGCGCCAACCACGATGTCGGCCAGCGGCGGCAGCACGGGGCGCTGAAAGGATGCCAGCGCGCCACGGTGCAAGTGAAAACCGGCGATGCTCTCAAGTACCTCGGGATTACCAACGTAGACGGGGCAATCGTGAGCATCGAGCGCCTGCATGACCTCGTCGGCCTTCTCAGGTAACACAAGGGCTGAGCGCGGCACGTGACCTGCTGAGATTGCCCGCCTAATGACTTTGGGTGATTCGGCAATGTAGATGCCCTCAGCGGGTTCTCGCACCTTACGCAGAGCAACGTCAGTCAGGTCGGTGTAGTCACGCATGCGTGAATCCGCAGAGTTAATTGCAATTAGTTGGGCCACAAGTATTCTCACCGTAGAAACATTCGCGAAACACCCGTTTCGTATGCTCACTCTATGGTGACGGCACAAACGGATTCACCTGCGACGCAGCAGGTGCATGACGTTGCGCGCCTAGTCGCCGGAAAACGTGTCGCCGTCCTGACCGGAGCCGGCGTGAGTACCGACTCGGGTATCCCCGATTACCGCGGACAGGGCGCGTCCAAACGTACTCCCATGAAATTCGCCGACTTCATCGGTTCGATTGATTATCGTCGTCGATATTGGGCTGGCGCGCACCTGGGGTGGCGTCGCTTCGCGCAAGCCGAACCAAATCCCGGTCACCTCGCCCTCGCGGCGATGGAGCAATACGGCGCGATTACGGGAATCGTCAGTCAAAACGTTGACGGCCTTCATCGTCGGGCTGGAAGCGCGCACGTGGTCGATCTGCACGGCACTCTCAGTCGCGTGGGTTGCGTGGAGTGCGGTCAAATGTACGACCGAGACAGTGTCGAACTGCGCGTTGCACTCCTCAACCCGTGGTTGGAAAAGATGCCAGATCCCGAACTAGCGCCCGACGGTGATTCAGACGTGGTGGGGTGGGAAACTGTTGAGGTTCCCGAATGCACGGTATGTGGTGGCATCCTCAAACCCGACGTGGTCTTCTTCGGTGAATTCGTGCCACCCAAGGTCTATCAGGCCGCCACAGCTCTCATCACGCGGGCCGATGTACTGATTGCCGTTGGTTCGTCGCTCGTGGTCAACAGTGGACTCCGGCTTGTCGAACTCGCGCACCGCCGGCGCGACACGATCATCATCGTCAATCGCGGTGAGACCAAGGCGGACCGCTTCGCTCACGTGCGCATTGACGGAGGTTCAAGTGAGTTCTTGAGTGCGCTCGCCGAAGCCACGGGTGCTGCCAACCTCATCGAGGACATCGAGTAGTCGTTCGGCCGAAGCGCGCCAGGAGTACGTTCGAGCTTGAGTGCGAGAGACTCGTGCCAGTGCCTCCCAGGTCGGACCGTCATCCAATTGATCAAGTGCCGACGCAAAGGCCTGCGGATCAGTGGGGGTTGCAAAAAGAGCAGCCTCGCCGGCTACCTCGTGGAAGATGTCGATGTCACTCACGACGACCGGGGTTCCGGCAGCCATGGCTTCAATAAGTGGGATGCCAAAACCTTCGTCGAGGGAGGCAGAAATGAGCGCCCGTGAATCGTTCAGAATCTGTTGATATTCATCCTCGGACGTACCGTTGTGGAAGATGACGTTGTCGGAGCTCACCAGTTTCATGAGCGCCTCTCGCGTCTTGGGTGCTATTCGGCTCAAGAAATGAAATTGCCACTCGGGGCGAAGAGATGCCGCTCGCACAATCGTTTCGACATTCTTATAGGGCATGAACGAACCCATGTAGACGGCCTGTTTTGACCGCGAGGCAAAGGCGCGCGGAGCGGTCGTCACCGACGGAAGATCGGCCGCATTCGGCACCACGAAAACAGGACGCTTCGATAGGTGGTGTGCGGCGATGAGGTCAGCGGTCGTTCGCGACACGGCGACGACGCCATCACTTCGGTTCAACAACCGCCGTTGTGGCCACCAGAACAAGTGGTAAAGCCGCCAGAGGAGACGCAGTGGCCAGGCGAACTGCGGCGGTGGGGTCCGATGCCGGTAGTAGATCAAGTCGTGGACGGTGAGGATGAGGCGATACTTTCTCCCCCACGAACCCATCGTCTGCATGGGAGAAAACACCACGTCGAGGTCGGCACGGTTCACCTGGTGTGCGACCCAGGGTTCGCGTGCGCTCGTGGGCGACGACACGAGGAGAGTCTCTACTGATGGGAGTAGCGGAATCTGACGCGAATCCGAAACGATGAGCACGAGTTCGAGGTCGGGTCGCCGAGCGACCAGCTGTGCCAATTCGCGAGCGAGTCCGGCGCTGAACCGGCTGATGCCATCGTGATGGTCCCACCGCACGTAGCGTCCATCAAAGCCAATCCTCATGAGCGCACCGCGGGGAGTCTGAGGAACGAACGCATGGCGGTGGCGGCCTCGACGGCGGCCTCGTAGTGCACCAAGTGGCCCACACCGTCGATCACGTGAAACGTCGCATTCTCCAACTGTGCCGCGAGTTCTCGTTGTCGGGGCAACGACGTGATGTCGTCACGATCGGCGACAATCATGAGGACGGGACCCGTGAGGCTCGACGCGAACTGACTGACGTCGTTGCGGACACTCGTTTGGAAAGCCTCGAGCACCGCCCGACGTCCATCGAAGACAGAAAAATACTGGTCGTGTTGGCCGTGAATCCAGCGTCGAAGGTTTTTGTCCTTGGTTTTCGCCATGGTGACACTCATCACGCGCACGATGGCTTTGTTGCGAAGTAGCGCGTATCCCCAACGCTCGGGCAACCATGCCGAAATTTTGTAGTAACCGACGGCCATTTTTGTCATCACCGCGCGGGGCCCGGTGAGTGCGTTGGCGGCGATGGGATTGACCAAAATCGTTGCGGGTGGGCTCACTCCGAGCGAGCGCGCCGCAGCAACAACGATTGAACCGAACGAATGGCCCAGAATCGCAGCGGACGGCCCGTGGGCGGTGACGAAGGATGCGAGCCACTGCGCATAGGCGGAGATGTCGGCGGTCCCCGCAAAAGTTTGCGTCGAGCCAAATCCGGGCAGGTCGGGAATGAGCACGCGCACGCGAGGTCCCAGGGCCGCCACGAAGGGCTCGAGTCCATGGTGATCGCCGCGGAAGCCGTGAACCATGATCAGGTCGACCGGGCGGTCCGTGGGGCCGTAATCCCACCATGCGGTGTCGACCCCATCGATCATGCCCGTATGAGCACGAACGGGCACCTGCGCCAAGAGATCGGCGTAGGGAGACGTTGCGGGGCGCACGAGCGTAAGTCTACGGCGCGGTTGTCGCGCCACCCCGCTGTCAGGAGACGCGCGTAGAGTGAGGTCGTGAATTCACCAACACCACTCCCCGAATGGGCACAGACGCTGGCCGTATTTGACACGGAGACCACGGGTCTTGCTCCGGAGACGACGCGTATCGTCACGGCACACGTCAGCCTTCTCGATGCCGAGGGCAACGTCAGTGAGGCGCGTGATTGGCTCATCAATCCGGGCATCGAGATTCCCGAAATAGCCACGAGCGTTCACGGAATCACGACAGCATATGCGGTTGAGAATGGTGAAGAACCGGCAGGGGCTATTGCTGACATACTCGCCGTCCTCGGCGCCCACCTCGATTCGGGTATCGCTATCGTCGCCTACAACGCGAGTTATGACTTCACGATCTTGGATCGTGAGGCAAAACGCTACGGACTTGAACCGCTGGCGAACGTTCGTCCCATCGTTGACCCCCTCATCATCGACAAGCAGGTTGATCGCTACCGCAAAGGCAAGCGTCGGCTGGAAAATGCTGCCGAACACTACGGCGTCAGTCTCGACAACGCGCATCAGGCCTCCGCGGACGCCATTGCCGCGGGTCGCATCGCTCAGGCGGTCGCCCGAGTGCACGCAGACAAGCTGTCGATGACCGCACTTCAACTTCACGATGCCCAGGTTCAGTGGGCCGCGGAGCAAGCCGCCAGCTTTGCCGAATACCTCAAATCCCAAGGCAAGACGCCTTACGCCGATGATGGTCGGTGGCCTGTTCGCTAGAAACAACGATTCGTAAAAACAACAAGGGGCACCGCCGAAGCGATGCCCCTTGTGAAAAAGACTGACTAGTTGCTACCGCCGAAGCCCTTGAAGCGCTGGTTGAACTTCTCAACGCGACCGGCGGAGTCCATGATGCGCTGCTTGCCCGTGTAGAACGGGTGCGAGGCGTTGCTGATTTCTACGTCGATGACGGGGTAGTCGTTTCCGTCTTCCCAAGTGACCGTCTTTGACGACGTTGCCGTGGAGCGCGTGAGAAACGACGTTCCTGAGGCGAGGTCGTGAAACACGACTGCCTGGTACTCGGGGTGAATTTCAGACTTCATGAAGAATCCTTGTTGTTTGTGAGGATGTTGCCATCACTGTGAGGTCGCCGTGGCGAACGTCTTACTTTATCAGAGATTTAGAAGGCCACGTGCGCGCGGAAACCTCCGTCGACGGACGATACCTCGATTTCGACGCCGTATGCGGCGGAGAGAACATCAGATGTCACGGTGTCAAAGATATGACCCGCCGCGACGACGGCACCGTCGCGCAGCACCAGCGCGTGAGTGAAACCCGCGGGGATCTCCTCGATGTGGTGTGTGACAACCACGATTGCCGGTGACGTCGTCACTTGGGCAAATGCGCCGAGAAGTCTCAGGAGGTCAGAGCGGGCGGCCATGTCGAGCCCAGCCGTGGGCTCATCGAGCAAGAGGAGCTCAGGATCGGTCATGATGGCCCGAGCCAATTGGAGGCGCTTCTGCTCGCCTTCGCTCAACGTGCCGAAAGTGCGTGAGGTGAGCTCGCCGAGACCCCACTCCCCCAAGACGCGACGCGCGCGACGGATATCAATCTCGTCGATGTCGCGACCGCGTGCTTGGGCGGCCGCATAGGCGGCAGAAACCACAGCGTCAGAAACGCTTTCCTCGGGATCGAAACGCTTGAGCATGGCGGCGGAGGCAAGCCCAATACGGGGACGCAACCATTCGGGGTCTGCCGTGGAAAGTTCTTCGTCGAGGACGATGGCTCTCCCCGAACTCGGAAGGTCCCAGCCGGCAAGAATCTCCAAAATGCTTGTCTTGCCTGAGCCGTTGGGCCCCAACACGACCCAACGCTCACGAGAATCGACCTGCCAGGAGACGTCGCGAAGAATGGGGCGTCCGGCGCGCTGCAGCGAGACGTGATCAAACTCAAGGACGCGTGTCATAGCCCTATCGTAATCAGCCCACGGCCTCCAACGGCTCCCGGGGACTGTCGTAGGGTTATGGACATGGGCGAAACAGCGGTGCGAAGGCTGGTTGTTCTCGACGCCGACTCGACGCTCATCAATGACGAGGTCATCGAGCTTTTGGCCGCTGAGGCCGGAACGCGAGACTCTGTAGCCGAGGTCACCGAGCGTGCGATGCGCGGCGAGATTGATTTTGCGCAGAGCCTTCGCGATCGGGTCGCCACGCTCACGGGCCTTGCACCCGCCGCAATCGAACGCGTGCGGGCTCGCGTTACGGTGACAAACGGTGTTCCCGAGCTCATTGAGGCCGTCCATCGCGAAGGCGGTCAGGTCGGCGTGGTCTCCGGCGGTTTTCACGAGGTGCTCGATCCGATTGCCGAGTCATTGGGCGTTGACTTCTGGTTGGCCAATCGCCTCGAACGTGGCGCAGATTCAACGCTGACGGGAGCCGTTGTCGGCGACATCGTGGATGCCCACGCGAAAGCCGTCGCCCTTGCACAGTGGGCTCGTGCAGGAAACTTTGCGCTTGCCGACACCGTAGCGATTGGCGATGGTGCCAACGACCTCGACATGATGTCGGTCGCCGGAATGTCTATCGCCTTCTGTGCCAAGCCGATTGTTCGCGAACGTGCGAGTCACTCCATTGACACGCGTGACATGCGTCTCGCCATCGATCTGATTGGTCTCTGACCCCCGAGCCGACTAGTGGCCCATTCCGAGACCACCGTCTACTGGAATAACGGCGCCTGAAATGTAAGCCGCATCGTCGCCGGCGAGCCACGCTACGACCTTGGCGACCTCGGCGGGCTGGGCAAAGCGACCGGCCGGAATATTGCGCTTGTACTCGAGTTGCTGGTCTTCGGGCAGAGCCGCCGTCATGTCCGTCTCAATGAATCCGGGTGCCACGACGTTCGCCGTGATTCCACGGGATCCCAGTTCACGCGTGAGGCTACGCGCCATACCCACGAGTGCGCTCTTCGACGAGGCGTAGTTCACCTGGCCGGCGGAGCCGTACAGGCCCACAACGCTACTGATGAGAATAATTCGACCAAACTTGGCCTTGAGCATGCCTTTCGTAGCTCGCTTCACAACCCGAAATGATCCCCCGAGATTGGTGTTGACCACGTCGTCAAAATCTTCGTCTGACATGCGCATCACCAGTGTGTCCCGGGTAATGCCGGCGTTGGCCACCAAGACCTCAATCGGTCCGAGCTTTTCTTCGATCTCGGCGAAGGCGCTGTCCAGACTGGCACCATCGGTCACATCCGCGATGACGGTGAGGCAGCCCGCAGGACCGGATCCTGAGCGTGCTGTGACGGCAACCCGATGGCCCGCAGCGACAAATTCCTCGGCGAGGCTGTATCCGATTCCACGATTTCCACCCGTAATGAGGACAGTTCGAGCCGTCATGAAGAGCCTTTCGGTGTGTTGACGCCCTCAGCATAGCCGTAGGCTTGTGGCGACCACTTATCGTCAGCGAGGCATGTCCGATGCGTCAAAAACTACCTTCCATCACGTCTCTTCAGCAGTCCCCCGAAGAGGAGCGCCGTACGCGTTTCATCAAGTACACGGTGGCCATGGTCATCCGCGTCATCTGCATCGTCCTGATGCTCTTTGTTCAGGGCTGGTGGCTGCTGCTGTGTGCGGCCGGGGCCATTCTGTTACCGTACTTCGCTGTCATCATTGCGAACGCCGTGCGCATCGGCGATGCCAATGACGTCGCACGACCCGGTCCTCTCGCACTGCCACCCCTTCGGCAAACGGATGAGTCTGACAGTGATTTCTACCCGACAATTCCCGGCGACTCTCCCAGGCAGCCTCGGTGACGAAAGCCGAATCTCCGGTTCGCGCTCCGTCGTCGGAATTCACCGGTTGGCGCCGGTGGGTGGGTTACGTTATTTTGACGGTGATTTTTGGAATTGCCTGTGTGGGGCTGGGCATGTGGCAACTGAACCGGCGCGCCGAGGCCGTCGCAGAAATCACCCGGATTCAGAACAACTTCGACGCGGCACCCGTTGCGCTGAGTGAACTTGTTCCCCGTCTCGACTCGGAGGATCCAGACCTCACGTGGCATCCCGTGATCGTCACCGGCACCTACCTCGTCGAAGATCAGGTGCTCGTTCGCAATCGCAGCTCGGAGCAGGGTCCTGGCTTTGAAATCTTGACACCGCTTCTGATGACGGATGGCTCGGTGTTCGTTGTCGATCGCGGATGGATTGACAAAAACGAGACGGGCGATGGTCCAGCCGCCATACCCGAGCCTCCCGAGGGCGAGGTTACGGTGACAGCCCGACTCAGGGGTTCGGAGGGCAGTGTCCCTGGACAGTCAGCCACAGGGAATCTTGTTCCGACGATCGACTTGGCGGTCCTGTCCGAACGATGGGACGTCCCCTTGTACACGGGGATGTTCGGCGAGCTCGTCAGCGAAACTCCTCCCGGCCAGGCCGGGGCACCTCCCGCAAAGCCCAGCATGAGTGAGGGAAATCACCTCAGCTATGCCTTTCAGTGGATGGCATTCGCGATTCTTGGTGTCGTTGCCCTGATTTGGGGAGTTCGGCGAGAACAAAAGATTCGACAGGGGTCTTCGGCGCAGGAAGAGATCACGAAACGCCGCCGGAGGAGAAACCCGGATATCGACAGCGCGACCGAGGATCAGCTCGTCGATGACTGGCGTTCGCGTGGCTAGAATAAGAGAAAACTGGCGCCTCGGTGCCCACCGTTGAGGAGAGACATGTCTAACGCCCTTGCCATCAAGAGCCCTGTCCTTATCGATCGCCTCGGCGCTCGCAATGTGGCCATCAGTGCCGTCTACATCGTGCTGAGTGTGGCACTCATCTCTGGCGCTGCGCAGATTCAGATTCCGATGTGGCCTGTTCCCATTACGGGGCAGTCATTTGCCGTTCTCCTCGTGGGCGCATCGCTGGGTCCCATTCGCGCTCTCATCGCCACTTCGGCCTATCTTCTTCTCGCGGTCGCGGGATTGCCCATCCTGGCAGCACAGACCGACGGATCGCACACCACCGGCCTTGCTGTTCTCCAGCTCCCCACGCTGGGCTACCTGATCGGTTTCATCGTGGCATCCGTGGCGCTGGGCTGGTTCGCCAAGCTCGCCTGGGATCGCAAAGTTCTCAAGGCCATCCTGTCCTTCGTTATTGCCGAGGCGATTGTTTACGCGTGCGGTCTTCCCGTGCTCGCCAACTTCCTCGCCACAAACGGCATGCCGTCTGACGCGGCGACCGTCTTGTCGCTCGGGTTCACCCCGTTCATCGTGGGAGACCTCATCAAGGCACTTCTGGCCGGTGCTCTTCTGCCCCTGACGTGGAAGCTCGTCAACCGCACGTCGGCCTAGTATTTGACAAGCGAAAAGGCGCTCCGACTTCTGAGTCGGGGCGCCTTTTGCGTGGAACACATATCGCGATAGTTCCGTCGGATCTATCGCTAAATGGAGAAGCCGAGTGCGCGCATCATGTCGCGACCATCGTCGGTAATCTTCTCGGGACCCCACGGGGGCATCCATACCCAGTTAATGCGGAACGCGTCGACAACGCCGTCGAGCGACTGTCCGGTTTGCTCCTCGATCACGTCGGTGAGTGGGCAGCCGGCACTCGTGAGAGTCATGTGGATGATCAGGGCATTGTTCTCGTCGTCCCACGACAGGTCGTAAATGAGCCCCAGGTCAACGATGTTGACACCCAGTTCTGGGTCGACAACGTCCTTCAGGGCGTCAATACAGGCGTTGTACTTCTCGTCAGAAAGTGCGCTCATGCGTCGGTCGTCTCAGTAAAACGGTCATACCCTTCAGCCTCGAGACGATCAGCCAAGGCGGGTCCGCCCTCTTCGGCAATGCGTCCGTTGACGAAGACGTGAACGAAATCGGGCTTGATGTAGCGCAGGATTCGCGTGTAGTGCGTGATGAGCAGGACGCCGAGGCCCGTCTCCTCTTTGACACGGTTGACCCCCTCGCTCACAATGCGGAGTGCGTCGACGTCGAGTCCGGAGTCGGTCTCGTCGAGCACGGCCATCTTGGGCTTGAGCAGGTCAAGCTGGACAATCTCGTGACGCTTCTTTTCGCCACCCGAGAAACCCTCGTTGACGTTCCGCTCTCCAAAGCTGGGGTCCATTCGCATGTCTGACATCGACTGCTTGACGTCCTTAACCCAGGTGCGGATGGGCGGCGCCTCTCCGTCGATGGCGGTCTTCGCGGTCCGGAGGAAGTTACTGACGGCGACGCCCGGAATTTCAACGGGGTACTGCATCGCGAGGAAAATTCCCGCACGGGCACGTTCGTCCACGCTCATCTCGAGGACATTCTGTCCGTCGAAGTCGATGCTCCCCTGCGTCACCGTGTACTTGGGGTGGCCAGCAATCGTATAGGCCAACGTGGATTTGCCAGAACCGTTGGGGCCCATCACCGCGTGTGTTTCGCCCGAGTTGATGACCAAGTCGACCCCACGCAAGATTTCGCGGGGACCCTGGTCCGTCTCAACCGATACGTGGAGATCGGAAATGGTGAGCGTCGACATAGGCTAAATCACTTTCGGGTTGGTGGGGTCAATAAAAATGTCTCCGTCGCGCACAATCGCCGTGAACACGGGGACGGGTTCGAACGCGGGAAGAGTCAGCGGCTTGCCGCTTGTGAGTTCAAACTTTGAGCCGTGGGCCCAGCACTCCAGTGTGCCGTCCTCGACGAATCCTTCGGCCAGAGAGATGTCTCCGTGGGTACAGGTGTCGCCGATGGCGTGCACCTCGCCCGAAGCATCGAGCACGAGTGCAATTGGAATCGAGCCGATGATGACTCGTTTAGCCTGATCGACGACGAGATCGCCCAGTGCACACACACGTTCTTCGCTCATACCGGCACCTCCTCCAGAGCAAGGTCCAGTTCATCGTGAACCAGTGCCTGGATTCGAGGAACCGGTATCATTGCAAGAACTTCGTTGAGGAAACCGCGAACGACGAGGCGCCGTGCTTCCTCTTCGCTGATGCCACGCGAGCGAAGGTAGAAAAGCTGCTCATCGTCAAATCTTCCTGTGGCACTCGCGTGTCCCGCTCCAGCGATGTCGCCCGTTTCGATCTCAAGATTGGGAATGGAGTCTGCCCGCGCGCCCTCGGCAAGAATGAGGTTTCGGTTCTGCTCGTAGGAGTCAGTTCCAGTGGCGTCACTTCCGATCAGGACGTCGCCGATCCAGACGGTCCGGGCACCTGCGCCGCGAAGAGCGCCCTTGTAGTTGACGCGGCTGACTGTGTTGGGCGCGTCGTGGTTCACGTATACCTGTGATTCGATGTGACTTCCCGAATCGGCGGTGTACAGACCCAGGAGCGTGGCTGAGGCAGCCGTTTCGGCAAGGTGTGCTGTCGGGTTGATGCGCACAACGCCACCGCCCAGCGTGACCACGGCGTGCGTCAGTGACGCGTTAGCCCCCACACGGGCAAAGTGAGAGGCCAACTGCACGGCAGTGTCGTTCCATTGCTGAAGACTCACGACCACAACCGTGGCCGATTCGCCGACGTGAATCTCAACGTTCTCGCTGAGCATCGCACTGCCGCGATTGTCGAACACGATGGTGGTCTTGGCGAAGGGGGCGACATCGATGACGGTGTGACCCGCCCGAGCAGATGCGCCCAAGGAGTCGCGAAGAACCCACACCTCAGAAGTGTCTTGAGCCGATGCAGTGATGACCAAAGCGTTGTGGGTGTCCTGCCACGCACGAGCACTGGCAACCTCTTCTGGACGCCCACAGCGCCCGACCAGCGCATCAGTCATGGGCATGTGCGACACGCTGGCGGCGCCCGTGATGTCGTAAACAGCGGGAATATCGGAACCATCCCGAGTGCCCGCAGTGAGCTGCTCGATGCGATCGAGAGGGGTGTAGCGCCATTCGGCAGATCGGGGTGAAACCGGATTCAGGTCATCGATGGAGAAGCTGCTGAGGCGCTCTCGACGGGTCTGAATGGGCGCCAGGGCGTCAGCGTTATAGAACGCTGCCGGCGAGTGCTCGGCAGAAGTAGACGGTGCCATTTAGCCGACGGACCCTTCCATACCCATCTCGATGAGTTTGTTGAGTTCGAGCGCGTACTCCATAGGCAGTTCGCGAGAGATGGGCTCGATAAAGCCCCGGACGATCATGGCCATGGCTTCGTCTTCCGCCAGGCCGCGCGACATCAGGTAGAACAATTGCTCTTCGCTGACTCGTGACACCGTGGCCTCGTGACCCAGTGTCACGTCATCAACGCGAATGTCGATAGCCGGGTACGTGTCGCTGCGACTGATGGTGTCGACCAAAAGTGCATCGCACCGCACCGTGTTGGCAGAATTGTGGGCCTTCTCGTCGACGCGAATCTCGCCGCGGTATCCCGCGCGACCTCCACCTCGAGCGATTGACTTGGAGACAATCGACGAACTCGTGTTGGGCGCCATGTGAACCATCTTGGCTCCGGCATCCTGATGCTGACCCGGACCGGCAAAAGCCACCGACAGGGTCTCGCCCTTGGCTCCCTCGCCGACGAGGTAGACGCTGGGGTACTTCATGGTCACCTTGGAGCCGATGTTTCCATCGATCCACTCCATCGTGGCATTTTCGTGCGCAATCGCGCGCTTCGTCACGAGGTTGTAGACATTGTTCGACCAGTTTTGAATCGTGGTGTAGCGGACGCGGGCGCCCTTCTTGACGACGATCTCAACGACGGCCGAGTGCAGCGAATCGCTCTTGTAAATCGGGGCGGTACAACCCTCGATGTAGTGCACGTAGCTGTCTTCGTCAGCAATGATGAGGGTCCGTTCGAACTGGCCCATGTTCTCCGTGTTGATTCGGAAATAGGCCTGAAGCGGAATCTCAACGTGGACACCTTTGGGGACATAAACGAACGATCCGCCCGACCACACGGCTGAGTTCAGGGCAGAGAACTTGTTGTCACCCGAGGGAATGACCGTGCCGAAGTATTCCTCAAAAAATTCTGGGTGCTCACGAAGGGCAGTGTCGGTGTCCATGAAGATGACGCCCTGGCGCTCCAACTCTTCGTTGATCTGGTGATAGACGACCTCGGACTCGTACTGAGCCGCCACTCCCGACACCAGACGTTGGCGTTCCGCCTCGGGAATTCCCAATCGCTCATAGGTGTTCTTGATGTCGTCGGGAAGATCGTCCCACGTTTGCGCCTGCTGTTCGCTGGCACGCACAAAGTACTTGATGTTGTCGAAGTCGATATCGGTCAGGTCGGCACCCCACGTGGGCATGGGCTTGCGCGCAAAAAGGCCGAGAGCCTTGAGTCGAAGGTTGAGCATCCATTCGGGCTCAGATTTGAGGGCACTGATGTCACGAACAACCGCTTCGGAAAGTCCACGACGCGCGCTGGCACCGGCCGCGTCGGCATCGTGCCAGCCGAACTCATAAACACCCAGCCCATCGAGCTCGGGGCGATTGATCAAAATGTCCGACATGATTTCCTCTCGCTGTGCAAACGCATGGTTGCGGGGTAACTATTCCTGTCGCTGGGAACTCACCCGCGACCGCGTGTTTGCACACACCAGAACTCTTAGACTTTGCAGGAAGGTCGCGCAGATTTCCCACGACGACTGCCCTTACGCTCATCCTTGAGAAACCGGGAATACCGATTGCACTGCTGAAGGTAAGTCTAGCCTTACCTCCGGCTGAGCCATAGAGACGACCGAGAAGAATTCATGACGAAACCACGTTTTTGGGGTTGGTTGCCGACCGATGTATCACACTCGGTGCGGGTTGCCGGTTGGGTCAACCTTGCCGTCAACATCGCCATCGTTGTGACGGGAGGCGCGGTGAGGCTCACCGCGAGTGGTCTGGGCTGCCCGACATGGCCCACGTGTACGGCAGAGTCGCTGGTGAACACCCCCGAAATGGGCATTCACGGCATTATCGAGTTTGCCAATCGCGTTCTCACGTTTGTTCTCGTTGTGGTCGCCCTCGCGACGTTCATTCTGGTGATCCGTCTGCGACGGTCGCACGCCCCGCTCTTTTGGCTCGCCCTCGTCGTCGGTCTTGGCATTCCCGTGCAGGCCGTCATCGGCGGTATTTCTGTCCTCGTTCAGCTCAACCCTTATGTTGTCGGGCTCCACTTTGTTGTGTCGGCGGCAAT
This sequence comes from Actinomycetota bacterium, assembly GCA_947450345.1. Classification (GTDB taxonomy): domain Bacteria; phylum Actinomycetota; class Actinomycetes; order Actinomycetales; family Microbacteriaceae; genus UBA963. The sequence goes on along the minus strand of CANFVD010000007.1, from coordinate 12,697 downwards.
CGTGGCGCTGTGCAGTATTTTCGTGTCGTTGATGTATCCCCGCACAGCAGAGGGGCCCTCGCCCCGTTACCTATGGGTGTCGCTGGCTTTCCTGATCGTTTTCCAATCGATCACGATCGTTCTGGGAATTCTGACCACCGGTTCGGGCCCTCACGCGGGTGACGCTGACGCCCCTCGAAACGGACTCAACAGCGAGTTCTTGCAACACGCCCACAGCATTCCCGCTTATGTCGCGCTGGGCCTCACGGTGCTCACCCTGTTGTTGGCTCGTTTCGCGCATCGACGTCGACTGGTGTTCCTGGCCATCTGGCTGTTGGTTTCCAATGGCCTTCAAGTGATCGTCGGCATCACACAATCGCGCTTGGGCCTGCCGCCACTGCTGGTCGGAACACACATGTTTCTGGCGTGCGTCGTGGTGGCGTTGATCGCGGGAGTAGCGTCCACACTGCGCTCGTCGCGCGAGTCACGCGTTTCTCCTCAGAACTAGCCCAAGACGGGTAGGTGCCAGAGCGCGTCTAGGGCCACGCCGACGAAAAGCATTGCGAGATAGGCGTTGGAGTAGTGAAACAGACGCATGGGAGTGACGTCGACGTGAGAGATGGCGCGTGCAAACAGTCGGTGACTCTCGACGACGAAAGCGATACCGAGCCCTAACGCGAGAACGGTATAGATAAGGCCCATGCCGGCGACCGGTATCAGCAGCAGAGTCGCGGCAAAAGTCGCCCAGGCGTACAGAACAATCTGCAAGCCAACCGTGACCGGGCCGCGCACCACCGTGAGCATGGGAACATCCGCGCTGCGGTAGTCGTCACGGTACTTCCACGACAGGGGCCAGTAGTGGGGCGGCGTCCAAAGGAAAATGATCAGAAACAGGATGACGGGCGGCCACGCCAACGATCCGGTTACGGCAGCCCAACCAATCAGAACGGGAAAGCCACCCGCTGCTCCGCCCCACACGATGTTCTGGGGAGTGCGACGCTTCAGGATGATGCTGTAAATCACGACGTAAAAAGCGATGGCGCCCAGAGATAGGGCGGCAGCCAGCCAGTTGGTGAGGAAACCAAACCACAGGGTCGAGACAACGGCCAGCACGCTAGCGAAGATGACAGCTTCCCGGGTGGAGACATCGCCCGTGACCAGGGGTCTCCCCTCGGTCCGTCGCATCACACGATCGATGTCACGGTCGATGATGCAGTTGAACGCTCCGGCCGAACCCGCACTGAGGGCACCGCCCACGAGCGTCACCAGCACGAGAAGAAGATTCGGAAGACCTGACTGAGCAAGGAACATCGTGGGCACGGTCACCGCGAGAAGCAGCTCCATGACGCGCGGCTTGGTCAAGGAAAAGTAAGCCGAAAGTTTGCGCCGAAAACTCACGCGCGATGTGTGCGCGGGAGAAAGTACCGATGCGGGCATGGGGTCCTTTGGGCCAAAAGTCTCTCCCGCGAGTCTAAGTGAATCGCTGGAGCCCGTTGTCGGCCGGAGGGGCACGTGAGGCGCGCCACCGGCTCGGCCTCACGTGCGGTCTTCTATACTGGAACGGTACGGGAGCGCGTCTGTGTTCCGCCCGCAGATGTGCAACGAAAGAGCTACTGTGACTGAAAAGCTCTCTCGTTTCCGCTGTTTCGAAAGTTGGCGACGACTCCCCCGAGCTCGTCGGAATGACTGTGACAACCATTAACAGGATTGGGCCTCTCACATGACCGCGCTCGAATGGAATGACCGTGACGATCGGGCCGTAGATACTGCTCGGGTACTGGCAGCAGATGCCGTTGAGAAGGTGGGCAACGGTCATCCCGGAACCGCTATTAGCCTCGCTCCCGCTGCCTATCTCCTGTTTCAGAAGGTCATGCGTCGCGATCCGTCGGACGACACCTGGGTCGGCCGCGACCGCTTTATTCTTTCTGTGGGCCACAGTTCCCTCACCCAGTACGTGCAGCTCTATTTGGGTGGATACGGGCTCGAACTCGACGATCTGAAGGCTCTGCGCACGTGGGGATCGCTCACCCCGGGTCACCCCGAGTACGGGCACACCAAGGGTGTTGAAATCACGACGGGTCCTCTGGGTCAAGGCTTAGCCTCGGCGGTGGGATTCGCCTACGCGTCACGTTTTGAGCGCGGTCTCTTCGACCCCGATGCCCCGTTGGGTCAGAGCCCGTTTGATCACTTCGTATACGTCATCGCGGGAGATGGCGACCTGCAGGAAGGCGTTACCGCCGAGGCATCCTCGCTGGCGGGTCATCAGAAGTTGGGCAACCTGATTGCGATTTACGACAGCAATCAGATCTCCATTGAGGACGATACGAACATCGCCTTTACCGAAGACGTTGAGCAGCGCTATGAGTCATACGGCTGGCACGTACAGACGGTCGATTGGAAAAGGACGGGTAACTACGTCGAAGACGTTGCTGAGCTCTTTGCCGCCATACAGGCGGCAAAGGCAGCCACCGACAAGCCGTCGCTGATTGTCCTGAAGACAATCATCGGTTGGCCGAGTCCTGGCAAGCAGAACACCGGAAAGATTCACGGATCGGCACTCGGTGCAGATGAACTCGCCGGGCTCAAGAAGGCCGTTGGGTTCGACCCGGAGAAATTCTTTGATGTCGATGCGGACATCATTGCTCACACACGCGAAGCGATTACCCGCGGAGCTGCCGCTCGTGCGCAGTGGCAATCGAGCTTCGACGCCTGGGCTGCGAAGAACTCCGACAGAAAGGCGCTGTTCGACCGTCTCGAGGCGGGAATCTTGCCCGAGGGACTCGCCGATGTTCTGCCCGAGTTTTCGGGTGACACCGAGGTGTCCACTCGTGCCGCATCGGGCAAAGTCATCAACGCGTTGGCGGCAGCCCTTCCCGAACTCTGGGGCGGCTCAGCTGACCTCGCCGAATCCAACAACACCACCATCGACGACGCTCGTTCTTTCGTGCCGCCGGAATGGTCAACGCACGAGTGGACGGGTGACCTGCACGGCCGCGTGCTCCATTTCGGAATTCGCGAACACGCCATGGGCGCCATCCTCAACGGGATTGTGCTGCACGGAAAGACGCGAGCCTTCGGCGGAACGTTCCTGATCTTTAGTGACTACATGCGTCCCGCGGTTCGTCTCGCCGCCCTCATGAAGGTTCCGTCCATTTTCGTGTGGACCCATGACTCGGTTGCTCTCGGAGAAGACGGCCCGACGCACCAACCGGTCGAACAGCTCGCAACGCTCCGTGCCATTCCGGGCCTAGACATGGTCCGACCCGCTGACGCCAACGAGGTCGCCTACGCATGGCTCACCATGCTTCAGCGACAGAAAGGGCCCGCCGGCATCGCCTTGACGCGTCAAAACATTCCCGTCTTTGCGCGTGGCACAGGTCCAGCCACGTCGACCGAATTTGCACACGCCTCCGAGACGGCCAAGGGCGCTTACGTGCTGATTGATTCCGCCGGCACGCCTGACGTCCTTCTTTTGGCCACCGGCTCGGAGGTTCAGTTGGCAGTCGCAGCTCGAGAAGAGTTGGCTACCGCGGGCATCTCAGCGCGCGTGATTTCTGCCCCCTGCTGGGAATGGTTCGAGGAACAATCAGCCGAGTACCGAGAGAGCGTGATCCCTTCTGCGGTCACCGCACGCGTGAGCGTCGAGGCTGGCCTCTCTCTGTCATGGGACAAGTTCCTTGGTTCGCGCGGCCGCGCTGTTTCCATCGAGCACTTTGGCGCGTCGGCCGATTACAAAACTCTCTTTCGTGAGTTTGGCGTGACGACCGAAGCCGTCGTGGCAGCGGCGCGCGATTCGTTGGCTGCTGGTTAGTACCGATTCTCACGTTGAGGCAGTTGCCTGGACGACACCCACCACAAAGGAAACAATGACTACTCCCACTGCGCAGTTATCGCAGGCTGGCGTCAGCATCTGGCTGGATGACCTGTCGCGCGACCGCATCACCTCGGGTTCACTCACCACACTGATTTCCAGCCACGATGTGGTCGGTGTGACAACCAACCCCACGATTTTTGCCGCGGCACTGACTGACGGGGAGTCCTACTCTGAACAAGTCCGCGAGCTCGCCAGCTCGGGCGTTGACGCGGACGAAGCAGTTTTTCAGATCACCACGACGGACGTTGCCTCAGCGTGTGACATCTTCCGTCCTGTATTCGACAAGACGCACGGGATTGACGGTCGGGTGTCGATTGAAGTGTCCCCCACCCTCGCACACGACGCCCCCGGAACTATTGCCGAAGCGCAGCGACTGTGGAACACGATGGGCAAAGCAAACGCGCTCATCAAGATTCCGGCAACGCTCGCGGGCCTTGACGCCATCACGGACGTCATCGGCGCGGGTATCTCGGTCAATGTCACGTTGATCTTCAGTTTGGAGCGCTACGCGGCTGTTATCGATGCGTTCATTGCTGGCCTTGAGAAAGCACACGCCGCCGGTATCGACCTCAGCACGATTCATTCGGTGGCGTCGTTCTTTGTGTCGCGTGTCGACACCGAAATCGATAAGCGTCTCGACGCCATCGGCACCGATGCGGCGCGCGCACTCAAGAGCACCGCTGGTTTGGCAAACGCCCGGTTGGCCTATGAGTTGTATGAGCAGCGTTTTGCGACCCCTCAAGCGGCCCGCCTTCTCGCAGCAGGTGCGAATCGCCAGCGTCCCCTCTGGGCGTCGACCGGAGTGAAGGATCCCAACCTTCCCGACACGCTCTACGTCACCGAGCTGGTCGCCCCCGGCGTGGTCAACACCATGCCCGAAAAGACTCTCCTGGCAACGTTCGATCACGGAGTTGTTGTGGGAGACACCATCACACCGAATGTTGCGGCGGCCCACGAGTTTTTCGCTCAGTTGGCTGACGCGGGTGTTGACATTGATGATGTCACCGACCTGCTGGAACGCGAAGGTGTTGACAAATTCATTGTGTCGTGGGGCGAACTCCTCGAGACAGTCCGAACCGCTTTGGAGGCAAACCGATGAACTTTCGCGTGCACGTAACAGGTTCCACGAAGGATGTTGTTGACGCCACTCTGCCCGGCCTCGTGTCGAGCTTCGTTGCCTCACGAATCACGGATCAGGACCCCACGCTGTGGGGCGCCGCCGCCGAGGAGGAGTCATCCATTCGCCTCGGGTGGGTCGAATCAGTCAATTCCTCGCGGCCACTTGTCGCCGAGATTGATCAATTGCGCTCAGAACTCCACGCACAGGGCGTAACGCGGATTGTTCTCGCCGGGATGGGAGGGTCGTCGCTGGCCCCCGAGGTCATTGCCCAGACGGCTAACGTCGAACTCACCATTCTTGATTCAACGGAACCGGGTCAGGTTGCTGCCGTATTGGGTGATCGGCTCGCACAGACCGCCCTCGTGGTCAGCAGCAAGTCGGGCTCGACGGTTGAGACCGACAGTCAGCGACGCGTATTCGCTGACGCTTATGCGTCGGCAGGAATTGATCCGGCCCAGCGCATCATCGTGGTGACCGATGCGGGTTCGCCCCTCGAGGCCACCGCCCGTGCCGCCGGCTATCGGGTGTTCAACGCGGACCCGAATGTGGGTGGCCGCTTCTCGGCCCTCACCGCCTTTGGACTCGTTCCTGCCGGCCTCGCCGGCGTCGACATCGGCGAATTGCTCGATGAGGCTGCTGCGGCATCGCTCGAACTCGCTATTGACCACCCTGAGAACCCGGGACTCATTCTCGGCGCTGCGCTGGCTGCGGGTGTGCCCGTTCGCAATAAGCTCGGTCTGGTTGCCGATGGCACACATATTGTTGGCCTCCCGGACTGGATCGAGCAACTGGTTGCCGAGTCAACGGGCAAAGAAGGCAAGGGACTCCTCCCGGTCGTTCTTGACGTGGTTTCAGCGGAGCTCACAGCAGGTCTGCCCGACCTGAATGTGGTCCGACTCGTTGACGACGCGCACGCGCATCATCTCCTGAAACACGATCGCCACGAGGGCGAAATTCTCGTGTCGGGAACCTTGGGCGCGCAGTTCCTCGCATGGGAATATGCCACGGCAGTCGCTGGAATGCTCATCGGAATCAACCCCTTCGACCAGCCGGACGTTGAGGCGGCAAAGGTTGCTGCGCGTGGGCTCTTAGACGCGCGACCCGAGCCAACGACACCCGCGTTCGTTGAGGGCAACATTGAAGTGCGCGCTCAGGGTGTGGACCTCGCAGGAGTCAGCACGGTTCGCGAAGCGATTTCCACGCTGCTGGGAACCCTTGGTGCCGACGGCTACGTCTCCGTTCAGGCCTATCTCGACCGCATTGCGCTCCCCCAGGCCTCCGGAGTTCGTGATCTCGTGGCGCGGCGGGCATCACGACCCGTCACGTTTGGTTGGGGCCCGAGATTCCTTCACTCGACCGGTCAGTTCCACAAGGGTGGTCCCGCCGTCGGTGTCTTCATTCAGATTCTTCAGCGCCCTGCAGCCGACCTGCCTATTCCGGACATGCCGTTCACCTTCGGTCAGCTGATTGCAGCTCAGGCCGCCGGAGATGCTGCAGTCCTGTCGGCGCACGGTCGGCCGGTGCTCACGCTGACGCTCACGGGTTCGAGTCACGACCTCACACAACTCTTTGAGGCGTTCAACTAAACCATGCCGAGTGAGGACGAGCCCCTTTTTGACAATCCGCTACGGGTTGCTGAAGATCGGCGACTGAATCGCATTGCCGGCCCGTGTGGTCTCATCATCTTTGGCGTGACGGGTGACCTCTCGCGCAAGAAATTGATGCCGGCCGTATACGACCTGGCCAATCGAGGCCTGTTGCCACCGGGGTTTGCGCTCATCGGTTTTGCCCGTCGCGACTGGGCCCACGAGGATTTCAAGCAGGTCGTGCACGATTCGATCCGGGATCACGCGCGCACAGAGTTCCGTGAGGAAGTCTGGGAACAGCTCGCAAAAGGAATCCGTTTCGTGCCCGGCGAATTCAACGATGACGCTGCCTTCGATCGGCTCAAGACAACAATCACTGAGCTGGACAAGAAGATGGGCACCATGGGTAACCATGCCTTCTACCTCTCGATTCCCCCGCGTTCGTTTCCCGAGGTGACAGAACAGCTCAAGCGATCCGGGTTAGCGGACCCGGCCCCCGAACAGTGGCGACGCGTCGTCATTGAAAAGCCTTTTGGCAGTGATCTCGCTTCCGCGCGACAACTCAACTCCGTTGTTGAATCGGTATTTCCGGCGGACTCCGTTTTTCGCATCGATCACTACCTCGGTAAAGAGACCGTGCAGAACATTTTGGCTCTGCGCTTTGCTAATCAACTCTTTGAGCCGCTGTGGAACGCGGAACACGTCGATCACGTGCAAATCACCATGGCCGAGGACATCGGTGTGGGCGGACGCGCGGGATACTACGACGGCATCGGTGCTGCGCGCGACGTGATTCAAAACCATCTCCTCCAACTTCTTGCGCTGACCGCGATGGAAGAGCCCATCTCTTTTCACGCGGCCGACCTGCGCGCCGAGAAAGAGAAGGTCTTGGCTGCCGTCCGACTGCCTGACGACCTGGCTACGGCGACGGCACGGGGTCAATACACCGGTGGATGGCAGGGTGGCGAGCACGTCCTCGGTTTCCTCGACGAAGACGGCATGAATCCTGAATCTCTGACGGAAACTTACGCCGCCATGCGCCTTGATATCGGCACACGCAGATGGGCGGGCGTTCCCTTCTATCTTCGCGCCGGCAAGCGTCTCGGACGACGCGTCACCGAAATCGCCGTCGTGTTCAAGCGTGCGCCTCAGTACCTATTCGCTGAACATCAGACCTCCGCCGTGGGACAAAATGCTCTGGTCATTCGGGTCCAGCCAGACGAGGGCGTGACAATTCGATTCGGTTCGAAGGTGCCCGGGGCCGGAATGCAGGTGCGCGATGTCACCATGGACTTCGGTTACGGACACGCCTTCACCGAAGCCAGTCCTGAGGCCTACGAGCGCCTCATCCTTGACGTACTACTCGGCGATCCCCCACTCTTCCCCCGCCACGAGGAAGTCGAGTTGAGTTGGAAGATTCTTGACCCCATCGAAGAATTCTGGGCAACCCAAGGGCAACCCGAGCAGTACGCACCCGGCAGTTGGGGCCCAGCGGGCGCGGACGCACTGATGGCGCGCGACGGACGCGCCTGGAGGCGACCATGATTTTTGACCTGCCCGACACGACGACGGCCAAGGTGTCGAAATCACTCGTCAATATTCGTGAAGAGGGTGGTGCCGTCGCCCTGGGACGCGTGCTGACGCTCGTTATCGCGACGGAACCGGGACACGAAGAGGAAGCGATCGCCGCGGCCAACGAGGCGTCGCGCGAGCATCCCATGCGCGTCATCGTGCTCAGCATTCCGCACGAGAGAACTAACATCACCAATCGTCTCGATGCGGAGATTCGCGTGGGTGGCGATGCCGGTGCGAGCGAGGTCATCATCCTGCGTGCTTGTGGTGAGGTGGGTGGAGACGAGCGAGGACTCGTCAACGGTCTCCTGCTGCCGGACACCCCGGTCGTCGCCTGGTGGCCCACTGAGTCGCCCACTGTCGTGTCTCAGTCGGCTCTCGGCGAGATGGCGCAGTGTCGCATTACCGATGCCGCTGGTTCCGCAGACCCGGTTTCTCGGCTCACGGAACTCTCGACCACCTACGCGCCGGGAGATGCCGACTTTGCCTGGACGCGCATCACCGGTTGGCGCACGCAGTTGGCAGCGGTTCTCGATCAACCGCCACACGAGCCCATCACGGCGATCGAGATTGCGTGCTCGTCCGATTCGCCAAGTGGCCAACTGCTTGCAGCCTGGCTGTCGCTGCGCTTGGGTGTGCAGGTCGACATGCACGTCTCGCACAGTGAACCCGCGGACGGCCCCATTCACCGCGTCATTCTGACGAGATCGTCGGGGGACATCGTGCTCAAACGTCTCAACGACAAGGTGGCGCGCCTCGAACAACCGGGTCAGCCCACGCACGATGTCAGCCTGACGCGTCGGTCGCTCCGCGACTGTCTCGCCGAAGAGCTTCGCCGGCTCGATCCAGACATCGTGTACGGAGACGTTATTACCCAAGGCCTCGCGCTCCTCCCCCACGCGTCATCGTGACGACACCAGAGCTCATCGTTCTCGACGACAAGCGCGACGTCATCGCGCGCGTTGCGGAGGATACCCGGCAGGTCCTCGCTGACGTGTTGGCGAACCAGAGTGAGGCACACCTCGTGCTGACGGGTGGAACCGTAGGAATTGGCGTGCTCACGCAACTGGGAAGCTCCGACGACGGCACGGTCGACTGGTCGCGCGTCCACCTGTGGTGGGGAGACGAACGGTGGCTTGCCGAGGCAGACGCCGAGAGAAACGACGAGCAGGCGCGTACGGGCTTTATCGAAGCGTTGGCCTTTCCCGCCAGTAACGTGCACCGCATGCCCGCGAGCACGTCGGGTCTCTCACTGGACGAGGCAGCAGTCTGGTACGCCCGGCAACTTTCCCAGTACGCGCCGGATGGCGATCTTCCTCGCTTTGATCTGATCTTCTTAGGCGTGGGCCCCGACGCTCACGTGGCATCTCTTTTTCCGGGTCACCCAGCCGGTGCCGAGTCGATGTCCTCGGTCATTGCTGTCCACAACTCCCCCAAGCCGCCGCCCGAGCGTCTGTCGCTCACCCTTCGTGCCCTCGCCTCGGCTACGCGGGTCTGGTTGGTTGCCGCAGGAGACGACAAGGCGGAAGCCATCTCACTGGCACGCGGACCGAGCGACTTCACGAAGGCACCCGCTAGCGCTGCGCGCGGTTCGCGCGAGACACGCATCTATTGCGACAGAGCCGCAGCTCAGACAACAACCTAACGTTCAGTCGTTGACGGGGAACTAGCCCTTTGCGGTTCCGCGACGCACGCGCAATTGGTGGAGTGCATCATCAAGGATCTGTTGCGCCTCTTCCGGCGTGCGGCGTTCCTTCACGTAGGCCAAGTGAGTCTTGTACGGCTCGTTCTTCGCTAACTCGGGAGGGCTGTTCTTGTCGCGACCGGCAGGCAAGCCTGACGTTGGCGAATCGATGGTGTCGGGGATTTCCTCCGCGGGAAGGCTGGCGGCGTAGTAACGAATGGTCTCATTGCCCAGGGCATCCCAGTAGGCAACAGCAATTCGCTCGGCGTGTACGCCGTGGTCCTGCTCCCCCATGGGGCCCGCACCAACACGCGAGCCACGAATGGCACTGCCTCCGGCCACCTCTAGGCTCCCGTGAAGCGGGTAATCAGGCCCAAGACGACGATGGAAACAATCCAGATGAGACCAAGAATGATCGTGATGCGATTAAGGTTTCGTTCGGCCACACCGGAAGAACCGAGGCTCGACGTCACGCCACCGCCGAACATGTCGGACAGGCCTCCACCGCGTCCCTTGTGCAAGAGGATGAGGAGCGTCAGCAACAGGCTCGTGATGCCCAAAATGACCTGAAGTACAATCTGTAAAATTTCCATACAAAAACCTTGATTTCGTGGACGAAAGAAAACCTCCGCTTAGTCTACTCGACTAAACGACGTGCTTGAGGAACCGGCAGATACTTGAGAATTCCGCGACGTCGAGGCTGGCGCCACCGACCAAAGCACCATCCACATCGGGCTGTCGCATGAATGACGAGATGTTGCCGGACTTTACCGAACCGCCGTACAGGATGCGGGTTGATTCACCACTGTCGACGCCCCAGACCTCGGTGAGCGCAATGCGCAAAGCGCTGCAGACTTGCTGTGCCTGCTCCTCGGTCGCTGCCTTGCCCGTCCCGATAGCCCACACCGGCTCGTAAGCGATGACGATTTCCGACGCAGCAATTCCCGACAGCGCCGCCGACAGCTGAGACACCGGCACGGCGCTGGGGCCGTACTGCGCCAGGTCAGCCTCGGTCTCGCCGACACAAACGATCGGAATGAGATTGTGCCGCAGAGCTGCCTCTACCTTTGAGCGCACAACCTCGTCAGTTTCTGCGTGAAATTGCCGACGTTCTGAGTGGCCAATGATCACGTACTTGGAGCCGAGAGCGCGGAGAAATCCGCCACTGATCTCCCCGGTAAACGCACCGGTATCGTGCATGGACAAATCCTGACCGCCGTAGGCCAACGAGAATTTGTCGCCTTCGATGAGGTTCTGGATGCTGCGCAGGTCAGTGAACGGAGGGAACAGCGCCACTTCGGTCGTTGAGTAGTCGTGGTTGGCATCGCGCAGTGTCCACGCGAGTTTCTGAGTGAACGCAATGGCTTGCAGGTGATCGAGATTCATCTTCCAGTTACCCGCAATGAGCGGGAGACGATTTACTGCCATCCGAGAGCCTCCAGGCCGGGTAGGGTCTTGCCTTCCAAGAATTCCAGACTGGCGCCACCGCCCGTGGCAATGTGACCAAAGTCGCTGTCGGCAAAACCGAGGGTGCGAACAGCGGCAGCGCTGTCACCACCGCCAACGACGGAGAAACCGGACATGTCGGCCAGTGCTGACGCGATGCGACGCGTACCGTTGGCAAATGCGGGCATCTCGAATACTCCCGCGGGTCCATTCCAGAAGGCCGTCTTGGATTCCCGAATCTTGGTCGCGAAGAGCTCTGCAGCTTCCGGGCCAATGTCGAGTCCCAATCCTGAAGCTCCGAAGGGCGTCTCCTCGATACTGTCCGCACTCACCACAACGTGCTCTGCGTCGGCCGAGAAACTCGCGGCAACGACAATGTCCGGGGGAAGAATGATGTCCACCCCGAGTTCGGACGCTTGCCGCAGGTAATCCCGGCACGTCTCAATCTGGTCGTTCTCAAGCAGGCTTGCCCCGACCGCATGGCCCTGCGCGGCGAGGAAGGTGTACAACATTCCGCCACCAATCAAGATGGTGTCAACGCGCGGGAGCAGGTGTGAGATCACGCCAAGCTTGTCGGAAACCTTTGATCCGCCCAAAACCACTGTGTAGGGTCGCTCCGGCGTGGCCGTAAGTTTCTCCAGCACGCGCAGTTCGGTCTCGATCAGCAGACCGGCAGCACTCGGGAGTGCGCGTGCGAGCTCGTACACGCTGGCCTGTTTGCGGTGGACCACTCCAAAGCCGTCCGAAACGAAGACATCACCGAGTTCAGCGATAGCCGCTGCGAACGAGGCTCGTGCGTCGTCGTCCTTCGACGTTTCTGCCGGAGAGAAGCGCACGTTCTCGAGGACTGCAACATCACCGTCTGACATCGCCGCAACGGTCGCATGTGCCGACGGGCCAACGGTATCGGACGCGAGCGGCACATCTGTTCCCAACAACTCCGCGAGGCGGTGGGCCGCTGGGGCCAGGCTGAACCTCTCGTCCGGCGCACCCTCGGGGCGACCCAGGTGACTGAGCACGATCACCCGCGCCCCCTGCTCGCGCAGACGCACAATCGTCGGCAACGAGGCACGGATGCGCCCGTCGTCGGTAATGTCACGCCCGTCGAGAGGAACGTTGAGGTCGCACCGAAGGAGAACCTTCTTGCCGCGAAGGTCGCCCAGTGAGTCGAGAGTGCGCAGTGTCATGACTTACAGGCGCTCCGCAACAAACTCAGTGAGGTCGACGAGTCGGTTGCTGTAGCCCCACTCGTTGTCGTACCAACTGGAAAGCTTGACCTGGTTTCCCAGGACGCGCAACAGTCCGGCATCAAATATTGACGAGTGGGGGTCGGTCACGATGTCGCTCGACACAATCTCGTCCTCGGTGTACATGAGAATGCCGGCGAGTTCGCCTTCGGCAGCCTTTTTGTACGCCGCCAGAATCTCGTCCCGAGT
>CANFVD010000006.1 GCA_947450345.1 Actinomycetota bacterium | reverse complement strand
GTGGATAGGTCACCTCGCTGACAGCGGTTCTGGAGAAGACTCACCGGACGAACAATTCGGTGAGGAGACTCCATGGTCCAGAAGATTTTCCACCTCTCTCGTCGCGCGCGGCGAGTATTGGCAAGTGAACGGGGTGACGTACCCGGTTGGGTGCTCATCACCCTGATGACGGCGGGTCTGGTGGTGGCGCTCTGGGCATTAGCCGGGCCGTCACTCGGGCAGGTGTTCAACCAAGCCATCACACGTGTCGTAAGTTTCTAGGACTCGAACGATGTGGCGGGACGAATCAGGCTCGGCGATTGTGGAGTTTCTCCTTGTCAGTCTCCTGCTCGTTGCTCTCACCGCAGGACTGGTGCAGCTTGCTCTCGCGCTGCACGTGCGAAACACGTTGGCCGATGCAGCTGCGGAGGGGGCACGCGAGGCGTCCCTCGTCGGAGCCACGCAACAGGATGGCGTCGCGCGCACGCGAGACCTCATTCGCGTCGCAGTGGGGGAGGCCGTTGCACCCGAGGTGGAGGCACATCGCGAAGTATGGCAGGGCACCCCGACAGTTGTCGTGGAGGTCACGGCGCCACTGCCCCTTCTCGGATTCTTCGGCCCGCCACACGCCCTGCGCGTCATGGGCCGCGCTCCGGTAGAGACGCTGGGCGGTAGTCGCTGATGTGGCGTCGGGCACTTCGCGAGGACACCGGTTCGGGCGCCCTCGAATTCATCGCCGGCGCCATCGTGTTGTTGGTGCCCTGCGTTTATGCCGTGCTCTCGTTCGGCGCCATCGAATCGGCACAGTTTGCGGTGATGGGAGCAGCCCGGCACGCGGCACGAGTCTATGTCGAACAGGCGTCGCCGACCGTCGCGTCGAGCATTGCCCGTCGCACAGCCCTCGTGAGCCTTACCGAACAAGCTCCTCAGGCTGCCTCACCACGTGTCACCTTTGCGTGCCAGGGACCATGTCTCATGTCTGGCGGAAGCGTCACTGTGCGGGTTGCCGTTCGAGTGGCCCTACCGTTTCTGCCGCAGTGGCCCACGGTTCGTCGATTCACCTCGATGACCGTAGCGGCCAGTTCGACCCAGTCGAACCCACGCCTCGGGGTTTCAGGATGAGGGCACTCGACCGCATGAAAAGTGCGGAGGGATCAACCCTACTGATGGTGATTTTTTCCGTGGTGCTTTCGCTGGGCGTGCTGCTGGGAACGGTTTCGGCATCAAGTCTTTACCTCGAACGCAAGCGCCTGTTCTTGGTGGCCGACGGTGCGGCGCTGGCCGCCAGTCAGAGTTTTACCCTCGACAGCGTTGTCGTCGATACCGCGGCGCATGCGCTGCGGTATCGCCTCACGTCCACCGACGTCGTGTCCGCGAGCCAGGCATTTCTTCGCACGGCCGATGGTCGGGGCATCCGCCTCGTTGCGGCCACGAGTCCGGACGGAGCCACCGCTGTCGTGAGACTGTCGAGTCGGTGGAGACCACCCATCGTCGGGGTGTTTTTTCCGGCAGGAGTTCTCCTTGAGGTCACCGCCCAGGCGCGCGGTACCTTCTTCTAGGTGCGGCGCTTCCACGGCACGTAACGGGGAATGTAGCGCCACATCATCCCCGCCCCTGCGAGACCCACCACGCCCAGTGCTCCCGCGGCGACCGAGATTGTCGCCGCGGCGGTGATGACCGTCACGGCGAGCGGCGCGAGGCTCGACCCGGCATCGACGGTAAAACGGTAGGCGCCGAGGAAGGGAGCGGGGTTCTTGCGCGGAGCCATGTCGGCACCGAGCGTGAGGATCAGCCCCGAAGCGAGTCCGTTGCCCACGGACAGAATCATGGCACAGACAATGAACCACATCACGTTGTTGGTCAAGTCGTGGGTGAAACACAGGATGAGTGGCGAGATCGCCATGATGACCATCGAGGGAACCGCCGACCACCTTCGGCCCCACCGATCCATGATTTGGCCACTCGAGAAGAACAACGCGAAGTCGATGGCGGTAGAGATGCCCATCACGAGAGAAATCTGTGCATCGTGCATGCCGATACTCAGTGCCCACAGGGGGAGAAGCACGGTCCGGCTCGATCTCAGGGCGCCCGTGATTCCACTTGCTGTACCCAGGCGCCCCAGTACGGCGCGGTTTGTCCAGATGGTGCGGAAGAGACCGTGCGTCTCACGTTCCACCTCGTCTTCACCGCGAGTCACGACGCGACCGTCGGGTTCTGTTACCAGGGCGGGCTTACCAAAGACCTTCTCAGGATCGGTCAGAAAATAGACGGCGGCGATGGTGCCCAAAGTGCCCAGGCCCGTGAACCAGAACGCCGAGTGTGGCGAACCGGTCAGGGCAATGATGCCGGCGCTGGCAAAGGGACCCACCACGGCACCCGCCCGAAACATGCCACCGAGTAGCGATAGGGCGCGGGCGCGATAGGCCAAGGGAACGTAGGTCGTCAACAGCGCATGTCGAGCCAGGCCAAAAGTCGCCGTCGCGAGGCCAATCAAGAGGATGCCCACCCCGAGGGTGAACGGATCCTGGGCAATGAGTCCGAGAATGACGCCCATCAGGGCAAGGATGCTGGAGAGCAGCATGGCCATGCGCTCGCCGATTCGCGAGACGAGTAATCCACTCGGGATGTCGCCGAGCACAATTCCTAACGTCAGCATGGAGGCCACCAAGCCCGCCAGCGCGAGCGTCGCTCCTGTGTCACGAGCCACGGCAGGAATCACCGGGATGATTGCGGATTCGGCTGCCGAGAAGAGGAACGTGGGCAGATAAATGGCCAACGCGCCCTTGCGCAGTGAGAACCCTTTGCTCGACGTAGCCATGCTGTTGACGAGCCTACGCGCTCGCAGGGTCGCCGGTAGGCTGGAAATACCATGATCGACATTGACCTCTCGGAAGAGATTCGCGCACTGCGATCAACGTTCGCCGACATCCGATCCGTCGTAGGTGTTGAGCGACTCGAGGCCGAGATTGCCCAGCTGAACGAGCAGGCGGGAGCCGCCAACCTGTGGGATGACACTGAGAATGCTCAGCGCGTGACCAGTGCCCTCTCACACCGCCAAGCAGATTTGGCCAAGGTGAGCGACATTGAGCGTCGACTCGATGACGTCGAGGTGCTTGTGGAGATGGCCAACGAAGCGGGCGACGAAGCCGCCGCCGCAGAGGCACGCGCCGAACTGGCGGACGTCACAAAGCTGGTGGGGGACCTCGAGATTCAGACGCTACTCAATGGCGAATACGACGCTCTCCCTGCGGTCATCACGATTCGCGCGGGCGCGGGCGGCGTGGATGCCGCAGATTTTGCCGAAATGCTTTTCCGCATGTATGTGCGCTGGGCCGAGAAGCACGGCTACAGCGTTTCGGTGCTCGATACGAGTTACGCCGAAGAGGCGGGCATCAAGTCGGCCACGTTCGAGGTCGATGCGCCCTATGCGTTTGGCACGCTCAGCGTTGAAGCCGGCACCCACCGTCTCGTGCGCATGAGCCCGTTCAATTCGGCGGGCAAGCGTCAGACCAGCTTCGCTGCCGTGGAGGTAGTGCCGCTCATGGCAGAGGCCGAAGCCATCGAGATTCCCGAGAACGACATTCGCGTCGACGTGTTTCGATCGAGCGGCCCGGGCGGGCAGAGCGTTAACACGACCGACTCGGCCGTACGCATCACGCACCTTCCTTCGGGTCTCGTGGTGAGTTGCCAGAACGAGAAGAGCCAGATTCAAAATCGCGCGGCAGCCATGCGGGTCTTGGCCTCGCGATTGCTCCTGATTCAGCGCGAAGAAGAGAACGCTAAGAAGAAGGAGCTGGCCGGCAACATCACCGCCAGCTGGGGCGATCAGATGCGCTCCTACGTTCTCGCCCCCTACCAAATGGTCAAAGACCTGCGCACCGAGTTTGAGGTGAACAATCCCGGCGCCGTGTTCGACGGTGACCTCGACGGGTTCATTGCTGCCGGCATCCGCTGGCGCAAGCAAAAGTAGCGGCGAGGCCGGGGTCGCTGGTTGAGTAGCGGCGAGGCCGCCGTCGCTGGTTGAGTAGCGGCGAAGCCGCGTATCGAAACCGCGACGCACGTTGGCTTCGATACGCCCACTGCGTGGGCACTCAGCCACCGATGCACGCCCACTGCGTGGGCACTCAGCCAGCGAAGGCACACACCCAATTTGCGGGTGTCGCTCGGCACCTTCGCAAGGTCCCCTGCCTAGGCTCGAGAACAGCATGATTCGTTTTGACAACGTCACCAAGCAGTACCGCGGCTCGACGCGCCCGGCGCTCGACAACGTAAGCTTCGAAATTCTTCGAGGTGAGTTTGTGTTCTTGGTGGGAGCCTCGGGATCGGGTAAGTCGTCGTGCTTGCGACTCATCATTAAAGAGGAAAAGCCCACGCGCGGCACCATTCACGTTCTCGGTCAAAACTTGGGCATCATCTCGAGTCGCAAGATTCCGTTCTTTCGCCGCAGCCTCGGCGTGGTCTTTCAAGACTTTCGCCTGCTCCCCAACAAGACGGTCCACGAAAACGTCGCCTTTTCTCTCCAGGTAATCGGCAAGTCAAAGGGATTCATTCAGTCCGCAGTCCCGGATGTGCTCAAGATGGTGGGCCTCGCGGGCAAGGCGTCTCGGTATCCGCACGAGCTGTCGGGTGGAGAGCAACAGCGCGTGGCCATCGCCCGGGCCATTGTCAACAAGCCGGCTCTCCTTCTGGCCGACGAGCCCACGGGAAACCTCGACCCGGCGACGAGCGCGGGAATCATGTCGCTGCTCGAGTCGATCAACGCCGGCGGCACCACAATTGTGATGGCCACACACGCCGCCGACTTTGTGGACCGCATGAAGAAGCGCGTGATCGAGCTCTCGGCCGGTCACATCGTCCGTGACGAACGCGATGCCGGTTACGGTTACACGGCCGCCATGCCCATCGTCGGCGATGAAACATCCGTGAACGCGTCCGGCGAGGTGGCGCGTCTCACGCGTCGCGCCCCGCGAGCCAAGACCGGCCCCATCGCCCGCCCCCCGGTGGCAGCGGCTGAATCGATCATCGAGACCACTGACCTCGTTGTGCCGCGCATCCACCTCGAGGGCACGAGCGGCATCGAAGAGATGACCCTCGACGCCGTTCCCCAATTGCCCAGCCAGTTCTCGGTGCAAGCGTCAGACGACACCGACGACCTCAGTGCCATCAGTGAACTCTTCGCCCTGAACGATTCGCAGGCCGTTCCACGAATTGACCCCGAGAACGACCCACGCTACAACGCCGGCGTCCCCTCGGCCGAGGACATGGCCAACATGACCCCCACGCAACGACTGAAGGCGCAGGCCAAGTCGACCGCGCGAAGCCGGGCCAAGGCTGTGCCCGAAAAGGGCCAGGACGTCGGGCCGGTCTCATGAGGGTGGGACTCGTCTGGGGTGAGGTAGCCAACGGACTCCGTCGCAACTTCTCGATGGTCGTCTCTGTGGTTCTCGTCACGTTCATTTCGCTCACGTTCGTGGGTACGGCCATCCTCATGCAGATGCAGATCGGCCAGATGAAGAGCTTCTGGTACGACAAGGCCCAGGTTGCCGTGTACCTGTGCACCGACGTTTCGGCTGAAACCACGTGCCCCGACGGAGCGGCCACGCCGGCTCAGGTGGCGGCCGTGAAAGCTGACCTCGACGGATCAACGCTGGCGTCGTTCATTGACAAGTACTACTTCGAAGACCACCAGCAGGCCTTTGATAACTTCCAGAAGCAGTTTGCTGGCAATCCGGTGGCGCAGTATGTCACCGCAGACCAGTTGAACGAGACGTACTGGGTCAACCTCACCGACCCGTCGCAGTCCGCACTGCTCGTGGAGGCACTGGGCTCTCAGCCGGGCGTTGAGGCAGTGACCGACCAGCGCAGTTACCTTGATCAGATTTTCTCGGTGCTGAACGCGGCCAGCTACACGGCCATCGGAATCGCGGGTCTCATGCTCATTGCCGCGGTTCTGCTCATTGCCACCACGATTCGGCTCTCCGCTTTCTCGCGTCGACGCGAGTTGGGCATCATGCGCCTTGTCGGTGCGTCTAACGGCTTCATCCAAACACCGTTCATCCTGGAGGGTGTGATTGCCGCGTTCATCGGATCGGTTCTCGCGGCTGGCGCAATCGTAGGAATCGTGCAGTTCTTCGTGCGCGGATACCTGGCCGTTAATGTTCCTCTCACCTCGTTTGTCGGTTTGGGCGATGCCTTCGTTGTGGCACCCATCCTGATCGTGGTGGGCTGTCTGCTGGCCGCCCTGTCTGCCAACTTCGCGATTACCCGCTACCTCAAGATTTAGTCGACCATGTCAACCAATCGCGCACGAGGCATACCCACCGAGATGAGTCGTCGGGCCGAAGCCCGGTGGCCGGCCTTCGCTTCGCTCGTAGTGATGATGGTGCTCTACAGTTTGACGCCGGGCGAGTTTGTTCCGCGGCTTGTACTGATAGGCATTGCCGTTTTGATGTTCGTTCCGCTGATTGTGCTGAATCCACATCGCCTGAGTCGCGAGACGTCGTGGTCACGATGGTTGTCGATTCTGCTGGCGGTGCTGCTCGTTTTGGCAAATCTCATCGACATGGGTTCGCTCATCGTCGAACTGGTGCGGGGCTCCACTGGTGGATATCTCATCCTGCTCACTGCACTGCAGGTCTGGGCGGCGAGCATCGTGGGCTTCGCGTTCGTCTACTGGGAGATGGATCGCGGCGGGCCGGTGAGCCGCGGAACCCAACCGCGAGCCATGCTCGGGCGTCCAGATTTCAAGTTCGTGCAGGATGACGACGGTGACTCGGTGGCTGAGGTCAGGGCGCAGTCGTCGGAGTTTGCCGACTGGCGCCCTGGCTTCATCGACTATCTCTACATGTCGCTCACCAACATGACAGCGTTTTCGCCCACCGACACGATGCCACTGACGGCGCGCGCCAAGATTCTCATGGGTGTTCAGTCACTCTGTGGGTTCATCCTCTTGGCACTCGTGATCGCGCGCTCGGTCAATATCCTCGCTTAGCAGTCGCATCCCCGGCTGAGTGGTCGCGTCGCGACCATTCGACACCTGCGCGATGGGCGTGATAATCTGGCTAGGTAACTTAGCCAGATAGGAATCCTTGTGAAGCCGGTCAATATGCTCGACGCCAAGAACTCGCTGTCGCGACTTGTGGCCGCTGCCGTCGACGGCGAGGACGTCGTGATTGCTAATCGCGGCAAGCCCGCAGTTCGCCTCGTCCCGGTTGAGACAGCGACGACAAACTCCGGATCCGCTCTGGCGACCTGGTTCACGCAGAACCCGGCTCCTGTTGCCAGCGCCCGCACGGTGCTTGATATCGAGGCGCAATTGCAAGAGAACCGCGACGCCTGGTCATGATTTACCTCGACTCGGGGGTGCTCATCTATTCCACCGAGCTCGATGGTGACATGGGGAATGCGGTTCGTCAGCGTCTCGCCGACGCGGCAGATCAGTTGTTTTGCATCTCGCCTCTCGTCGTCATGGAGTGCCTCGTCAAGCCTTTGCGCGATAAGGACTATCGACTTCACGATCACTACCAACACCTGTTTGGACAGTTTGATCGCGTCCCGTTGGGAGAGGACGTCTTTGTTCGTGCGGCGCAGCTTCGCGCTGATTCAGGCACGGGCATGCCAGACGCCCTTCACGTTGCGGCGGCGCAGCGCCACGACTGCAGCGAGATGTGGACGACGGATGCCCGCCTGGCGAAGCAGTATCCAGGATTTGCCCGAAACGTTCTGGTCTGAGGCCCAGCCGTAGACTGGTGCTTTGAGCGCAGGCTCGGCAGGGGAACAACGGGAGGTGATGCACCATGCCAAAGGAACGCGGCGAAAAAGTGGTGGCCACCAACCGTAAGGCGCGCCACGACTACCTCATTGAAGACACCTTTGAGGCGGGCATGGTGCTGAGCGGCACCGAGGTCAAGTCGCTCCGCGCGGGCAGGGCATCCCTCGTTGATGGCTACGCCTTCGTGGAAAACGGTGAGTGCTGGCTCGACGCCGTTCACATTCCCGAGTACACGCAGGGCACGTGGAACAACCACTCGCCGCGGCGCAAGCGCAAACTCCTCATGCACAAGCAGGAGATTGTGAAGCTGGGTCAGAAGATCAAGGAGGGCGGTTACACACTGGTACCGCTCAAGCTCTATTTCACCGACGGTCGCGCCAAGGTGGAGCTAGCGCTCGCCAAAGGTAAGAAGGATTACGACAAGCGCCAGGCACTTCGGGAGCGTCAGGACAAGCGCGAGGCTGATCGGGCCATCTCTGCTCGGCGCAATCTGGGCGACTAGCCCGTTTCGCTCACCCGGCCACCGGCCTGCTCCCGTTGTGGCAGCCGGAATGTTTATTGTCAGGTGCGCGTTGTATCCTTCGATAGCGCAGTCAATTGTGCACGACCGGTTCGCCGGGTTCTCAACTCAATAGCGTGTGATGTGACCAGCCTCCGCGTTGCGACCTGTCTTGGGGCAGTAGCGGCCCGGGCCACTCATGGGGATGATCGGTTTCGACATTGCCTGCGAGCGGGAGAGAAGCGGGTCGAGGATGCGGAGCTATCTCGTAAACGCTCTCCGCAAACTATAGGTGCCAATACAAAGCGCGCCGACTTCGCCCTCGCTGCCTAGAGCAACGAGCCTGAAGTCCGTCGGTATGAAGGTCTGTTCTCGCCTTCGTTCTCGGCGTCATTAAGAGAACTTGCCGTGGCGTGACGTCTGAGCGCTCCACGGGACACTTACTCGGGCTGGGCTCGTCGACTTAGGTGCCAGTGACAAAGGTCGGAGCCGAGTAGAACGTTTTCACTTGCTACACCCGTAGAAGACTCACAATCACAGCAGTGGACGGGGGTTCAATTCCCCCCATCTCCACAACGAGCAATGCGCTCAGCTGGCCATCACACGCTATTGAATTGAGTCGTCGCCATGGCCGTTTCGCTGTCACAGCTAACATGGCTCCATGAGCACACTCACAGGCCGAGACAAGACCGCCCTTCTCGTGATCGATGTCCAAGAGGGCGTTGCCGAAGGCGCCTATCACCGCGATGAGGTCATCGCCACGATCGCTAGTGCCGTGGATCGCGCGCGAGCCGGGGGAATCCCCGTTGTGTGGGTGCAGCACTCCGACGAGGAGATGCCCATTGACTCGGCCGAATGGCAGCTCGTGGATGAGCTCACACCGCTCGCCCACGAACCACGCGTGCGCAAAGAGTTTCGTAGCTCGTTCGAAGCCACCAACCTTGAGTCGGTGCTGAGCGACCTCGGCGTGGGGCAGCTGCTCGTTTGCGGCATGCAGACCAACAACTGCATCCGCCACACCACACACGCCGCACTCGAGCGCGGTTATGACGTGACCCTGATGTCGGATGCTCACACCACCACGGGATACGAATGGGACGGGCACGAAGTATCAGCCAAGATGCTCGTCGACGAGACGAACGACAACTTTGGTGGGTACGCCCTCCCGGGCAGAAGCGCCACCGTCACGCCCGCGGCTCGCGCGGTTTAGTCTTTACGCATGACCGAAATCGAACTCCTCGGGCTCTGGCAGAAAGCGCGCCTTCACGTCGTGCTCTCCCAGATCGCTCCCACCTTCCTGCTCATCGTCACCGTGGCACTTTTTCCGCTGGGCATTGGCGGTGCTCCGATTGAGGTGCGCCTGGCTGCGCTGGGAATCCTGCTCGCCTCCGGCATCCTCGGAGCGCTTGTTCAGTTTGCCAGTGCGGCTGAAGCACAGGCCGTGGCCGCTGACCTGGCCGCGCTCAAGACGCCGTCGGCAACAAGTCGCAGCGCCATTGCACTCGCTCCGTGGTTCAACGTGGTCAAGTTCGTCACGCCCGCAGTCTTCGGCGTCATCTTCTTGTGCCTGATGGCCGCGCTACTCCTCGGCCGCTAAGCATATTCATTCCCGGTGCCACGCCACCGCGCTGGTAATCTGACACGCGTGGCTCTGTAAAAACTTCGCTTTGCCACAGAAAGAGGAATCATCATGGGTTACACAAAAATTGACGTCATGAACGAGACCGGATACGTGGTTCTCGACATGTACGACCAAGCGAAAGACCCCAAGGAATGGCTCGACATCGAGTATGTCGACTGGAAGTCATCCGGCGTTACCCGTTTCGCCCCCCTCGCCAGCGCGTTTGGTGAGATGGAGTGCAACGGCTTCTGGAACCACACCCCGCCGCGCACCGACAAGGACGGCGTTTGGGTTCAGGCCAACACTGATGTTGCGCCCATCCTCAAGAAGCGTGCCGAGGAGCCCGGAGCCAACATCGGCCGTTGCCGCGTGATTGAGCTTCAGCCCAACGAATACGGTGACGCCCTGTACAACATGCATCAGGACGACAACAACCGGTTGAACCCTGATGGCACCGGCTGGATTGTTCGCGGATTCTTCAACCTGTCGGACAACCCCGACTCGATGATGATCCTGCGCGAAGACCGCTTTGACCCGTCCACCGAGGTACGCATTCCGCTGCCCGCCGGTGCGCAGCTCATTGTGGACACGCAGCGCTTCTGGCACGCCGTCTGGCACCAGGGCACCGAGCCCCGCTACTGCCTCATCACGTCGTGGGAGTCCGGCCCCGAGCTCGATGCCTACATTGCCAAGCACCACGGCAAGACGCGCATTGAGAACTACCCCGTAACCCCCGAGCTGGCCGAGAAGGCAGAGGCTCACTTCCGTCGTCGCGTGGACGAGCGCGCCGCAGCGCTGGCTGCCAAGGGCATCGTCGACGAGAGCGTCAAGGACCCCGAGGCGTAAATCGTCTCGCGCAAAGACCCCGCGAACTTCGGTTTGCGGGGTCTTACGCGTTACTGGGGGAGATTGGCCTCGATGACCGCAACGATGGCGGGGTCATCGGGAACTGTCGTGGGTCGGAACCGCTTAATCTCGCCGTTGGGGAGAACGAGGAATTTTTCAAAGTTCCACTTGACGTTGCCGGCTTTGCCCTCGGCATCCTTCACCTTGGTCAGCTCTTCGTAGAGGGCGTGCTTGCCCTTGCCATTGACCTTGATCTTGTCGAACATCGGGAATGTCACGCCCCACGTGGTGGTGCAGTACGTCTCGATGTCGGCATTGCTGCCGGGCTCTTGAAACATGAACTGGTTGCAGGGAAAACCGAGGACGGTGAAGCCACGTGCGCCATACTTCTTCTGAAGTTCTTCAAGCGCGCCATACTGTGGGGTCAGACCACACTTCGAGGCCACGTTCACCACCATAGTCACGGGTGCGCGAACGGCGCCCAGAGTGGTGGATTTTCCGTCGATTGTGGTGATGGGTGTCTGGTCAATGCTCATGAGCGAAGACTAACATTCGACGCTGAGCGCTGACAGGGTTATCGCGTGAGCGCCCCGAGGAAATCGTTGTGCAGGTGGCCGTTGGTGGCCAGAGCCGTTCCGTGCCAGCAGTCGTTGTGGCCGTCAACCGAACTGAAGCGCCCGCCTGCTTCGCGCACGATGGGAATCAGCGCCGCCATGTCGTAGGGTTTGAGGTCGAACTCCGCGACGGCATCGAGCACTCCCTCGGCCAGCAGCATGTACGACCACATGTCACCGTAGGCACGCGTGCGCCACACCTGTCGCGACAGAGCGACGAGTTCGTCAAGATAACCGGCCTGGTCCCACTGCTGTAGGCTGTTGTAGCTGAGGGAGGCATCCGCGAGCGTAGCAACACCCGAGACCTTCAATCGCCGCGGTTCGGGCCTCGCTTCGATGGGGGTGCTGAGTATTCCGGCAAGTCCATCGGGCAGGGGCAGCGACGAGAGCGGATCACCCGATTCGTCCACCCATGCGCCGTTGTCGGCCGCCGCCCACCAGCGCTTGCCCAGCGCGGGCGCGCTGACGACTCCAATGACGGGATCGCCATCGATGGCGAGAGCGATGAGCGTGGCCCAGACGGGAACGCCGCGCAGAAAATTGGCCGTGCCATCAATCGGGTCAATGATCCACTGGCGGTGTGGGTGGTCTGCGGTGCCGATGGCGTGTTCGGCAACGGTGCCGGACTGATCGCCAAACTCTTCGCCCAGCATGAAGTCTTCGGAGCGTTCCTTGCCCAGCAGGTCGATGATGGCGCGCTCGATCGCCTTGTCAGCGTCCGTAACGGGAGTGCGGTCGGGCTTTGCCTCGACAACGAGGTCTTGCGCGAGAAAACGCTCGCGGCTAATGGCGTCAGCCGCATCGGCCAGGCGCAGTGCAAGCGTGAGGTCTTCATCCAGGGTGAACACGGTGCGACTCATGGCTTCAGCCTACGGTGACTCCCCTGAGAATCTTTTGTCATGAGACCCAGCGCGAGCGGTTTCTTGGCAGTGAAAACTGCTGGTAATGTTGAGCCGGTTCGGAACACAATTTCGGACCAACTGCACCTCTAGCTCAATCGGCAGAGCAACTGACTCTTAATCAGTGGGTTCCGGGTTCAAGTCCCGGGGGGTGCACCAACTGTAGGGCCTCCTCTCGCCAGGCGGTCCTACAGTTCTTTTTTTGGGGGATCACTGGCAAAATTCACGCAACAATGGGTGCGTGAGCGAAACTGCGGACTTTGAGAGCATGACCGTTGATGAGCAGATTGAAAGCCTCAGCGACTGCGTGACAACGATCGTGGCGCAGTACGACATTGGTGCGCATCAGGTGGAGTCAATCAACCACGAGCTGAATTCCACTTTTGCCGTCACCTGCGACAACGGAGACAAGTTCGCTCTTCGTGTCAACGTCAACTCGCATCGATTTGCTGAGAATGCACGTGCCGAAACGTATTGGGTAAACAGCATTTCCGACGTCCTCACGCCGAAGCCCGTGGCGAATCGTGACGGTGAATTTGTCAGCACGGGTTGGCACGAAGCCTCCGGCCGGCAGCGCATCAGCGTGCTCTATTCCTGGCTCGAGGGCGAAGAACCCGGTGACGAGCCCACCAACCAACAGCTGGCGGCGGCCGGTACCGCGATGGCACGACTGCACGAAGGCGCGCGCACTCTTGAGTTTCCGCCGGATGCAGCGCTGCCCGACTTTACGGACTTCTTTTGGGGAGATCCTGACGTGCTCCTCACCCCCAACAGCGCGCTGACGAGCGAGGAGCGCGACCTCGTGGCTCGCGCCCACGCACGCATCGAGGAAACACTCGCCCACCTGCGGGAGCTCGCGACGCCGCAGCCGATTCACGCCGACATCCACCCGTGGAACATGATGTGGCACGAGGGCACGCTCGCCATCTTTGACTTTGACGACTCCGGTATGGGGCTTCCGGTTCAAGACCTCGCGACTTCGCTGTATTACCTCGACAACGAAGAACAGGTTGGCGCGTTTCTGGCCGGCTATGCCAGCGAGAGACCTCTCCCCGCATACACACCAGAGGAGATGGACCTGCTTCTTCTCCAGCGCCGCATCGTGCTGTTCAACTCGCTTCTTCAGTCGAGTAATCCTGAACACCTCGAGATCATCCCCGAGTACCGTGCCGAGACCATGCGTCGAATCACTCACGTCTTGGGTTGACTGCCATACTTTCGAGACAATGACTGAGGCACGTGTTCGGCACGAAGAGTGGGACCGAGAAGTGAAGCTCATCGATCGTCTTGCCCGAGCTCGAGCGTATCGACGCTTGCGTCGCCAACATCCGACACCGGGGAGCAGCCTCGCATCAAAGATTCTCTACAAGATGGCCTGGGATCGAAACCCGCTCTTGCCCGTTTTTGCCGACAAAGTGGCCGTGCGGAAGTTCATCGCTGATCGCGCCGGCGTCGAGCATGTCGTGCCGGTTCTCGCCATCAGTGACCGTGGCGTCAAGGTTGATTATGCGTCACTGCCGCGCGAGTTCGTTATCAAGGTCAGCCACGGGAGTGGCGGCGTGATTGTTGTATCGGAGCGGGCAGATCCCACGACAACCCTCCCCGATGATCCGCGTGTGGGGTGGGTGCGATTCGAGATTCACCCCGATCAGCTGGATAACGTTCGTCTCGACGCGCTCCTCGCGCATTGGTTGAGCCTCAGCTTCGAGTGGTGGCCGGGTCGCAATCCGGAGTGGGCTTACCGGCGCGTCACGCCGCGAGTGGTCATTGAACCCCTCATGAGGAATTCACGTGGTGGAGATCTCGCCGAATACAAGGCATTTTGCTTTCATGGGCAGGTACAGGTTATCCGCGTCGACCGGGGAACGGTGAGCGGGGGTAAGCGTTTTTCGCACTATGACCGTGAGTGGAATTACCTCAATGCCACTTTTGTGGAAGCCGGTCACGTTCATGAGAACAGCACACCCGAACCGCGGCCCACGTTCCTGACTGAAATCATCCGCATTGCCGAGCTCCTTTCGCAGGGCGTTGATTTCGCCCGGGTCGACCTCATTGACGACGCGGGCAACCTTCGGGTGGGGGAAATCACGAATTACCCCACGGCGGGAAACTTCACGTTTGTGCCGCCCGATTTCTCAGAGTGGTTTGGCAAAGACTGGATTCCGAGTTATCGGCGCGGTGGGACGTCAAAATAGTGGCGTGCCCCGCGGCCCGCTAATCATGACGAAAACGGCATGCCTCCACCTAGACTTCTCTCGGCGCGCAAAGAATGCGGCCAGCGAAGGGAAATCCCATGGCACTCGATCTGACCGGCAAGACAGCCCTCATCACAGGCGCGAGCTCCGGAATCGGTGTCGAGTACGCGAAAGCCTTTGCGCGCCGGGGCATGAATCTTGTGTTGGTGGCACGCCGCAAGGATCGGCTCGAGGCAGTGGCGGCCCAGATTCGCGCGGAGTCATCGGTGGACGTACTCGTTGTTGCGCAGGATCTGAGCACACCCAACTCGGCCGCTGAGCTCGAGGCCAAACTTCGCTCCACACGCAAGCAGGTTGATGTGCTCATCAACAACGCGGGGTTTGGCACCAATGCGCGTTTTGTCGACGAAGACCGTTACCGCGTTCGCGATGAGATTTCACTCAACATCTCGGCGCTCGTGGACCTTACGGCGGCCTTCTTGCCGGGCATGATTGCTCGCGATTTTGGCATAGTAGTCAACGTGGCCAGCACAGCGTCGTTCCAGCCGGTGCCTGGCATGGCCGTTTACGCGGCCACGAAGGCGTTCGTTCGTTCGTTCACGGAGGCCGTGTGGGGCGAAATCGACAGCCCCAACGTTCGCGTCTTCGCCGTGAACCCGGGAGCAACGCAGTCGGAATTCTTTGACGTCGCCGGTGGAAAGCCATCGGTAGGAATGGCGCCGACCGTTGACGTGATTACTGCCACCATGCGCCACATCGACTCGCGCGCCTCGAAGCCATCGGTGGTGGTGGGCGGCCGCAACGCCTTCATGTCGTGGATGGCGGCGCGCTTGCCGGCCAAAGCTGTAATCCGCACGGCAGGAAAGATGTTCCTGCCACCGGTCACCGCTACCGACGTTTAACGATTGATCGAGGAACGTCGCTCTTTTTCAACAAAATCATTTGGCGGGGAATGGCGAAACCCGGCGGGTAGTCCTCGACCGCGTCGACGACAGCGGCTCGCGAGAAACCAAAAGGCGTCGAGAACAGATCAATCAGGTGCCACTCGCCGGTAGCGATGTCGTGGTTGCGGAACTCACCCAGTTCGGTGTGAGTCGTGGTCAGGAGGTATTTGTAATCCGTCTTGGCGAGGTTGCGCAAGACCTTATTGACATCGGCGAACGACAGGTGAAAAAGACAGTCGCGCACCATGATGAGGTCGGCTGAGGGCAGCGGATCGAGACGAATGTCAGCCACGCCGAATCCCACCCGATCTGTGCCGTACTTCTCGGTGTTGGCTCGAATCATGGGGGCAACAATGTCGAGGCCGAGGTAGCGAACCTCGACCTGGGGGACAACCTCCTTCATCCAATTGAAGTCGCCGCAGGGAGCATCAATCATCGAGCGAATGTTGTAACGAGGAATCGCGGCGACCAGCCAATTTCGCAGGTTTTCGGTGCGGCCAAGTTCAGATCCGGGGCCGCTGCGTGATTCTGTGCTTTGCCACGCATTGCTCTCGTAGATTCGTTCAAACCGTTCCTGGACAGTGAGGGACGCTGCCGGGTTGGCGTGTGGGCGAGGCCCGCGAGTAAATGGATAACGCGCGACGGCCGTGAAGGTGGCCCACAGCCCATCGCGAGCGACCTTGGCTCGCACACGATCTAACGCGTTCATTTCTCGTTATCCGTTCTCGTACCGCCGTCGAATATCCCCGTGTTTGATGGAGTCTAGGGGCACGTAGGCTCGATTTTCCACAGCGCCATGCTCGGCGCGCGTCCGTGCCTCGCGCTTCGCGCGTCAGTAGTCTGGGATAACGTCGCACATTGCGTGTGGAGTCGCAATCAAGGTGGAAGGCAACATGAACGTCGTCGATTCAGTTGAGGTTCTCGTGCCCGTGCACAATGCACTGCCAGAGTTGCGCGACTGCTGGGCGGCACTCAGTGCCCACGCGGGTGATCGTCTTGTGCGCGTGACTTTTGTTGACGATGCCTCGGATGTTGAGACACGCGAGTGGTTAGAACACATCGCACAGGAAGACCCTCGGGTCAGGATCCTGCGCAATCGGTCCAATAAGGGGTACACGAAGTCCGTCAATCTCGGACTGCAGGACCTTGTGGCGGACGCCATCGTCATTCTCAACTCGGACACGCTGGTCACTCCGGGTGCCCTTGACCGCCTTGTCGCCGGTATTAACTCCAGCGACGATGTTGCCGCGGTGGGTCCGCTGTCAAACGCCGCCAGTTGGCAGTCGATTCCCCGCTTGAAAGACGACGACGGCCTCTTTTTCATCAACGCCCTTCCCCAGGGGCACACCGCAGGTGACATCGCCGAGGTATTGGCTCAAGAGTTTCCCGCGCCTCAACGCCCCAGCGTTCCCGTGTTGAACGGTTTTTGTACCTTGTTTCGGGCTGAAGCGATTCGGCGCATCGGCCTCCTCGACGAGAAGCGTTTCCCCAAGGGTTACGGGGAAGAGAACGACTACTGTGTGCGACTCAGTGATGCGGGATATCGACTGCTCGTGTGCGAAGACGCCTACGTCTACCACGTCAAGTCGGCCTCATTTGGTCACGAGACGCGGGTGAAACTGTCGCGCGCGGGTGGCAAGAACTTCGTCAAGAAACACGGTCAGTCTCGTCTCGACACCATGGTTGCCGGAGTTCAGGCCAACCCGGAGCTCGCTGATATTCGCGAGCGGGTGTCGCGCGCGTTCGAACGTCGCTTTGGCAAGGCGGCCTAGCATGACCACATCTGCCGCCACAGTGCCACTTACGTCGTCGAGCAGTGACGTCTGTTTCTTCACGGTAGGAACGCACTTCTACCAAAACTTCGTCCCCGCCTTCGTGTGGTTCGCGCAAGAGAGCAACCCGGGCGCGGCATGTGAAATCGTTGTCGATGATCTGCCGTTGTTCGAGCTGAGGCACGGTGACGCTCTGTCAGCATTGCGCGAACGGGGTGACGTGCTCATTCGTCCCATCCCCCAACTTCGACGCCCACCGGTCATGGACAACACGTATCGGTTCATTCTCGATCCGATGACCGTGCGCGAGTTCACCTACATTGGCGACATCGACATCCTGATGCTTGAAAACGCGCTGGAGACGCATCGTGAGGTTTTCGAGGCTGGCCACTCCTACTCGAACATCGTGCGACCACAATCGCAGAAGCTCTCCGGACTCCACTTCACGAAGACGGCCGACCAGTATCCTCTCGGTGACACGTCGTCGCTTGTCAAGAAGTACCCCAATGACGAGGACCTGCTCTACGCGCTGGTTGCGTCGCAAGGTCGCCTCTTTCGCGACGAACGGTTCACGGTGTTTCGACCCACACTGGGGATTCATCTGAGTCTTAACCGTCTGCCGTTCAACAGTCCCGCGCGCCCCGGCTACGAATTGACCTCGAGCTACCTCACGACACTCCGAGACCTCGTCAACACCGATGGTTTCGCTCGGTTCTATGCCGTCTGCAACGATGATGCGCGCGGTCCGTTGAAAACGGCAATAGGGCTGTCCGAAATGTGGAGTGCCATGGGGACGACCCCCATTCCGGAGTGGCAGGAGTACGTCCGCGGCATCTAGCCACAGCCACGAGGTGGCAACGCGCTACCGACGACGTCCGATGCGTAGCGGCTTCGTGAGACGCCAGGACAGCGACCGCCAGGTTTGTTCTAACTGATCCCTGTAGTGACTCACCTCAAGTTGGCTGTACTCGAACTTTTCAAAGTAGTCGGGCATGTCGGTTGTTCGCACCTTCTTTTTGAGGCCATTGCGAATTGGCCATTGGTGCAGATCAGAGACATGGTTGTCGAGAGGGATGCGGGCGAGGGCAACCCCAGAGATTTCGGCCGCGACCGCAACAGAGAGTTGATCGCGACGGGAGTAGCGAAGGATGTGCTCGGCCCAGACGCGCGAAAACTCGTCTACGGTTGCCGTTTTGCGGCGGGCCATCATTGCCGTCCACAGCGGCCGACGAGTCAGGGTTTTGCCATACAGCTTGCGATAGTGGCCCAGTTGTTCGGTCACACGTTCGCGACTGTCGAGTTTGTCGGCAATAACTTCCGCAAACTCCTCGTCGACGGTGGCCCGAAAACTGTGTTCGGGTAGCGCAAGATCAGCGTTGGCGAGCCACGCATCCAGAATCTCGTTCGGGTGCACCTTGAGGCGCACGGTCCCATCGATGAAGAGCGTTTCACCGTAGGTGTTCAGGATGGGGTGCCCCAGAATCTTGATGAGTCGCTGTGATCGAACGCTGTCGAGGGCAAACTCTGGCTCGACGTGAACGATAGTCCACGTGTCGCTGCGAAGGTCGGGGTCATCGGAGAAGCAATAAGCGTCGATGCCACCCTGAGCAATATCGGGTAACGGATTCAGCTGTTCGTACTTGCCCATCAGCACTGTGTACAAGGCACGTCGAGCCATAGTGAATCCTTTCCCAGTTGCTCGCCCAAGGATATCCCTTATTCCGCTGGCCCTTTCAGGCGATGAGCATGTCGAGGGGCCCATCCCGACCGACCGAGCGCATCGGCCTAGAATTCTTTCGACGGGCACCGAGTTCCGGTCAGCGTCGACCTGAGGCTCACGCCTTCACCACTCTGATGCGAAATAGAAAAATATGAATACTTCAGTCACGCGGGCCACCACCGGTACGGTGCAACGTCTGATTTTGCACGTGGGACCATACAAAACGGGGTCAACGACAATTCAGACAGCGCTTCATCGCAATCGAGAAAGTCTTATTCGCGAAGGGGTCTTCTTCCCCGTCAACGCTGTTGAACCCGGCCAGTGCATTCCGGTGCTCCGCCGTTTCTTCTCGGGGGATGACTTTGAGAAAGCGTTCCCGTGGGAGGAACAGGAACTGGACATTGATGAGATTCTCCGTGAAATGAGGCAACTCGGCTGTGGCACGCTGGTGCTCTCGTCCGAGCACTTCAGCGCGGCATGGACCTCCGATGCTGTTGCGCGCGTGATTGCGAAAATAGCGCCTGAGCAACTGACGATTGTGACTGCCATGCGCCCGGCAATGGAATACGTTGTGTCGTCTTTTGCACAAAATCTGAAGCTCTACGAAGTCGTTCGAGGAACACCTCCGGTGTCGCTGATGGACCACTTCGACGGCAGGCTCAAACCGATTTGGGAAAACGGGACCCTTGTCTCGCACATCGAGTCGTGGCGAAGCGGCGTGGTGAATTCTTCCCTCGAGGTCCTGGTTTTCACGTCGGGGAGAGATGTGCTGGAACTTTTTCAGCAGGCCACCGGCTTGCCACTGCCCAACCGTGACAATCTCACACTGAATGAACGGCTTTCCGACTGTTCGTCCCGCGCCAATTGGGACCTGCAAAACTTCATTGCGCGCTCCTACGCAACCGTCGCCCAACAAAAAGAGCTCATCGCGCTCGCTCTCGACGGATTCATCAATTCACCCGTGCCCGAGCACGACTGCGATTGTTCCGAGTCGATTTCTTCCACGGATGTGGCCACGATCGAGGGTTCGTTTCGCGTTTACCGTGACCGCCTCCTCGAGTCGGCTACGACAGTGTGGGGGGATCCTGCGTGCCTTGAGCCTGATCCCTCACGACTTTTCTCCGTTCCACGCCGTCCCGACCAAACATCACACGATTTGGTTGTCAAAATGCTGCTGGTTGCGCTCTCGAAAACCGGCGCTATTTTTCGCGACATGGCTGAAGGCAACGAGTTCTGGCAAGAGACGTCGCGTAACCACGAAGAGGCGGCCGCTTTCTGGCGCCAGCAGTATGAAGGCCTCGCTTCGGCAGCGGACTCGTCACCCGCTATAGGGTAGGGAGACGGCGCGAAATTCTCACCGTGGTGCTGGCAATACAGAATTCTGGGTGGATGTGTCCAAGAAACGCAAGGTGATTTTCGACGTGGGCGCCCACAACGGAGACGACACCGAGTTCTACCTGGGTAAAGGCTTTGACGTCGTTGCCGTTGAGGCAAACCCGTACTTAGTGCGTGTGCTGAACGAGAGGTTTTCCTCGGCGATTGCGGAGAAGCGCCTCACGGTCGTGGAGCGCGCCATTGTTCGCGGGCCAGAAAAGGAACTCCCTTTCTACATCAATCTTGAGAAGGACGACTGGTCGTCGGTGCGTGAATCGTGGGCCGTGAAAGACGGCATGGCGGTTGAGACAGTCCGCGCGCGTACCGTGCGACTCAGCGAGTTATTTCGAAAATTCGGCGTGCCACACTTCCTTAAGGTCGACATCGAAGGCGGCGACGAAGCTGTGGCGCGATCGTTGATTGATGTCCCGGCCTTGCCAGAGTTTGTTTCTTTCGAGATCCACAATCCCATCATTCTCGCCATCCTGGCCACAGTGGGTTACCCCCAATTCCAATTGGTGAATCAGTGGTTCAACGGCTTCATCACGCCACTGGCTGAATCACACGAGGGCGAAAACTACTGGCCCGAGGCGGGCGGTTTCGGCAGTTTTCATTCCGGACTGTTCGGACAGGATTTGCCTGCTGGCGAATGGCTCTCACTCGACAAGACCATGGAATTGTTCGTTGCCAATCAAGCGGCACGTAAGAGCGGCCTGATGAAAACCTCGTGGTGGGATGTGCACGCCCGATTAGTCCCAGAAGCAGGGGCACAATGAGCGTCGACCTTTCCGTCATCGTGACGGCTCATGGCGAGGGCATCGAACTCCACGCAACGCTTCGAAACGTGCTTGCCGGCGAGCAATACGCCCACGCGAACGGTATTTCGACAGAGATCATCTTGGTTGTCGACAAGCCCACCGCCGCAACCGCCGCGTACGTGGCTGAGACCGGTCGTCAATTACTCAGTGGCACGAAGCACACGGTTCTCAACGTTGAGAACGGAGACCCGGGTCTGAGTCGTATGAGCGGCGCGCGGGCCGCGGCAGGGCGCTATGTGGCCTTGGTTGATGGCGACAATCTCTTCAATGAAACGTGGCTGGCGCGGGCCGTTGCGCACCTCAGCGACAAACCCGGTAACTATGTGGCGCATCCCGGATTTGTCGTCACGTTTGGTCAGCGGACGAGCGTCCGCATTGTGCCGAGCATGGACTTGCCGCGATTTGGTTACGGGGACTTGCTCAACGAGAACCCGTGGGACACCGCGGCCGTCATGGAACGGTCTCTTCTGCTCGAGCATCCCTATCGCAATTTTCCTCTGGATAGCCAATTCGGCCCCGAGGACTGGTTTTGGAATATTGAAACCGTCTTGGCGGGCATTCGCCATGTGCCGGTGCCAGAAACCGTGATGTTCTATCGAGCCAAGACGCTTGAGGCGAGCGTGAATGAGAGGCGCCAAGCCCGAGGGGCATTGCTGCCGCCGTGTGACATTGGCGCCCTTGCCACGTTGTTGGGCCCGGGTACTCAAAGCGCGCTGCACCAGCGCCATCGAAGCAGCCGCCGGTTCTTTTCTCGGATTTACGCGTCGCTCGGTCCTGTGCGACGTTTCATCACGCGTTTCCTGCCTGGGCTGTCCCGCGCACTCTATCTTCTGGCTCGTCGAACCTACGTTTTCCTGACGGGAATCACCGTGGATGAGCTCGTGACGTCGGCGACGCAATTGTCACGGCGCGCGCTCGCGTTTTTGGAGCGCGAGAGAATTTCCCTCGGTCACTATGAGCCCACCCTCGCTTTCTTGGCACCGATACCACTCTTGCCGAGGTGGCGCATCGAGCATCCCGACTATGCGGAGCTGCTGGTCACCGCTGTCGCCGAGATTGGCCCGGGGGTCACGCACGTCGTTGCCGTCCCGTGGTTGGGCATCGGCGGCGCCGATCTCATCTCTCAGAGTTATGCCCAGGGATTCGCTGAAATCAGCGGTAACCACCGGCAGGTGGTGATGCTTGCGGAGCGCGGCGATGTCTATCGGCACCCAGGGCTCACTGGCGACATTCGCGTGGTGACGATTGGAGATGCAGTAAATGCGCTCCCCGATTTTCTCCGGACCCGGTTGATGAGCGAGGTCTTGCTGCAGGTCCAGCCTCATCGCGTGCACATTGTGAATTCACCGCTGGCTTACGCGGCCATGAGGACCTTTGACCGGGCACTGGGCGACTCCATCAGCTTTACTGCTGCTGCCTTTTGCGTGGACCGCACCGACGACGGAATCCCCGCGGGCTACCTACTCTGGAACTCGGCGCGATACATGCCTGCACTTCGGGCTGTCTACTGCGACAATCAGCAGGTAGCGAAGGATCTGCACCAACTCGGCGGATTCCCGGAAGAGATCTTTTCCGTGCACTACCAACCTTCCTATGTGGGTCGACAACGAGACGAGGATGGCACCCCCGGGAGCCGCGTCATTCACGAAGGTCTCGACCAGTCCGGCACAAAAGACGTGACAGTATTGTGGGCCGCGCGTCTCGATCGACAAAAAAACGTCAACACGCTGATCGAGATTTCTGAGGAAATTGCGCGAAGAAAGTTGCCCATCCAGCTCCATATTTATGGATCGCGAGTTCTCGACACGCGGTCGGCTCGAATCACACGGGAGCTGGGACGAGGCTCAACCTTCCACGGTGACTTTAAGGGTGGCCTGAGTGCCATTGCGCCCAACTATGACGTCTTCTTGATGACGTCGTTGTGGGAGGGAATGCCTCTCACACTTCTCGAGGCAACTCGACAGGGCATGCCGATCGTGGCGCCCAACGTGGGTGGCATTTCTGAGTTCATCGAAAACGGTGTATCTGGGCTCATCGTTGAGGACCCCACAAACGTGGACGGCTACATCGAGGCACTTCTCGCACTGCGTGACGACGTCGTCTCGCGCGGCAATCTCGTTGCGGCTGCTCGCGCCAGGGCGGCCACGCAACACTCATGGGAAAACTTCGTGGCAACGCTCGCGAAATCCGAGAAGCTCATTACGCTTTCGACGCGTCAGCGTGGAACGGCACCCTCGAAAACGTAGGTCCGCAATGCCGGTGTGAGCCGCAGGATGAGACCCATCACCACGACGATGACGAAACCGCCCAGCAGCGGCGGGAACCACAGAGCTACCAGACCGGCGAAGAGCCCGGCATAAACGTCACCCAGTCGCGGACCACCGTTGACCACCGCGAAAAAGATTCCCTGCATGCGCCCGCGAATTTCGTCGGGAACGACGGTGAGCAACATCGATGTGCGGAAGATGGCCGAAACCTCGTCTGATGCCCCCATGCCCACATAGGCGAGACACGCGAGCGCGAGGGGGAGCACGCTGACCTGCGCGAAATCGAGACCGCCCTTCGGCAGCACGCCCAGTGTGACGAGCAACAGAACCGTTCCGAACAGCACAATGAAGAGTCCGTAAATCTGCACGGCGCGACCAATGACGAGCCCCTGGCGACGCACGTGTTTAACGGGACCACTAAACAGACTCGTGAGGAATGTTCCTGCTGCCCCGGCCGACATGATGATGCCCACGGTGATGGGTCCGCCTCCGATGAGTCCGGCGGCCACCGCAGGTAGCAGAACATAGGGCCGGCCAAATGTCATGGCCAAGATATCTGCGACAAAACCAGACGTGATCTGAGGCATGCCGCGCAGAAATCTCACGCTTTCTTTCAGAGCCGTCCAGCCGGGCCGGGTCACGTCGCTCAGCGGGGGCAGGGCGGGGAGAAGCGCGACACCGAGGAACGCCGTAGCACTCAGGACCAAGTCAACAACGAATGTCCATTGAAATCCCACGGACGCAGCCAGCACGCCAGCGATGGCCGGCCCCACCATGAACTGAACACCCATGGACAGACCATTGAGTGCGCTTGCCGGAGCCACCAACTCCAGCGGAAGAATGCGGGGAACGATAGCGCTTCTGGTGGCGCCGATGGCTATTCCGGACATCGCCCCGATTGTGGTGAACACGTAAAAAGGCCACACCCACACGTGATTCCCGACAGCTGACAGGTTTGCTTCGGCGATGGTGAGGATGAGCAGACCGCTGGTCGATGAGAACAGGATCACGGCCAAGCCGATCAGGAGTTTCCTCCGGTCAAACGCATCGGCCATCATGCCTGCGAGTGGCGCAGCGATCGTTGCCGGAATCAGCGCAATACCACCCACCAGCGCCACGGCCACCGTGTCGTTGGTGATCGCATAGAGCTGCAAACCCACCGCGACAATTGTCAACTGAATACCGAGACCGGTCAGCAGGGCACTAAACCACAGGCGAGCGTAGGCGGGCGACGCCCGCAACGGCGACAGATCGACGAAAGTTCGTCGCTTGGCCGTTGCCACCAGAAATCTCCTCGGTCTCTCGGGTCCCGCTTCGAGTTTGCACGACCCCTCTCCCATTCTCGTCTAGCATGACATCGTGATGACGTCGCGAGTATTCAACAACACGGGATCGATTGCTGACGACGTGGCTATTTCGGATATCTCCCGACTGGCCACGGCCACGTCGAAGTGGTTTTGGCTCGATCTCGTGGCGCCCACCCGAGAAGAACTTAACTCGCTCGGCGTGCAACTTGGTCTCAATTCACTGGCCCTTGACGATGCTTTTGCGGGCCGTCAGCGGGCCAAAATTGAGCACTACGACAAGCACATCTTCATCAATGCCTATGCGGTCTTCTTTGATTCCGAGAAACGCGAACTCGTGAGCGACGAGATTGCCATTTTTGTGACCCGAAATGGACTCATCACGGTTCGCGACGATATGAACTTTGATATGGATCGCGTAGTGACTCGATGGGCCGAATCGCCAGAGTTAGCGTCGTCGGGTGTTTCTCATCTGTTGTGGGGCCTGCTCGACCTCATCGTGGACGGTTACTTTGAGGCTGTCGAAAAACTCGACATCGAGATGGAAAACCTCGAGGAGGCCATCTTCACTGAGGACTCGTCCGCCAACGTGGCAGTCCAACGTCAGTCATACGACTTGCGCAAGTCACTCGTGTTGCTACGGCGGCTCACCGTTCCCATGCGCGAAGTCGTGAACCCGCTTATTCGGCACGACATGAAGCTCATAGATGCCCGCATGATTCCCTACTTCATGGATGTGTACGATCACGTTATACGCGTTGCCGACTGGACCGAGTCACTGCGCGACCTCGTCACCACTCTGCTCGAAACCAATCTCACCATGCAGGGCAACCGCATGAACCTCATTATGAAGAAGGTCACCAGTTGGGCGGCCATCATCGCCGTGCCCACCGCAATCACGGGTTTCTTCGGTCAGAACATTCCTTACCCCGGCTATATGGAACCGTGGGGATTCTGGGCCTCGGTCATCGTGACAGTCCTCGCCTCGATTGCCCTGTACGGGCTGTTCAAGTGGAGAAACTGGCTCTAGCTGACTGTGGCGGGTTCTGCCAGTGCAAAGAGGACTTCGCTGTACTTGAGAAAGCCGGGCTTCCACGGCGGATCAAAGCGCGCGTAGGTGGGTTCTCCGGTGATCTCCCGTTTGTCTCTTTCGAGGGCTGCGCGGATTGCGCTCGCGTGTTCGTGAAAGCGTTGTTCGCTCCACCCGCCACGATATCCCCGAGCAGCCACACGTCGAGCGGGTACCGTGACCATGGTGACACGTCCATCGACGGGGCGGGGCATGGTCTCGTCGGTCATGTCGGCGGGCATCACAAAGCTCACGAGGTAACTGCTGGCAGTGGACGGTTCCTGTAACACGGGCGCGGTCATGGCGATGCGCTGCGACGACGCGTTACCGCCACTGATGTAGCGGATGAGTGACCCAAAGGCCATGTTGCCCGCCGACGAAAAGCTCGCGCGAGTGTCGACCTGGGCGAGTCGGGATTCAGGGTAATCGCGGATCTCGTAACCATCGCGTTTTTCGACCACTGTATAAGGCTGGCGTTCTGTCATGCTCTCAACATACGCTCACTTGCTGTGCGTTCGTCGGGCACACCGACACCGCGGGACTAGCCGAGAGCAACGAACGGCACCATGGCGGTCAACACGGCGGCAAACGTAAAGACAATCATGGACAGAGCGACGAGCATAATTTGCATGCGCAACTTTTTTAGCACGGCGGCGACGCCCAAGATGAAGAGAGACAAGGCCATCAGAACGGTATAGAGCGTGAGCTCGTCACCGTAGGAGTTGTACTGATCACCAATAGCCATTTTTTCTTCTGATTCGACGACCTTCTTCTCGTAGGGGTCAAAAAGCTCCGCCACATAGGCCTTGTCTTCCTGAGGATCCACATACTTGTCCGGGTTAGCAGCATTTGCCGCGTCGGCAGCAAAAATTGCGGCGGCAAACGTGTCGCTGACGGAGGGTAGGTAGACCCCGTCAATTTTGGCTTGAGCCAATGCGGCGGTTGCCGCGTCGCCGTGATGAATGTCATATTCGAGATCTTCGATAGTCATGAGAACTTGGGCATCGTGGACGAACTGCTGATTGGCCTCAAGGTACAAAGATTCGGCCTCGGTTTTGAAATTTTGGGCAACGGCGTAGGCGCCAGCCATCTGCGAGTCGTAGAGCGAGGCCTGAAAAGAGGTATACGCGGTGGCCACCGAGGCGAGGCCCAAGAGGGTGACCAGAATGATCTCGATGTGCTTGGAAAGCCAACTGATGAGCGAACCTGGGGGCTTCTGTGCGGACGTGGCAGACATGTGGGCTCCTCTGAGATTCGGACTATGTGGACAATGTCGAATGGGCCTGCCGGTGAGTAACACGAGGTAACAACTCAGACCAACAACACAACGATGTTAGCGGGTGAGGATTAACCTGTGAACGTGCGACTTGTTCTCGTGGCCCTCTTGGGTGTGGTGGCCCAGATCGTCAATGGCTCGCTCGGCATGGGTTTTGGCGTCATCACGACCAGTGGGTTGCTGGCGCTGAGTTTGAGCCCTGCGATTTCGTCGAGCGTCGTGCACCTCGCCGAAATCGGCACCTCGGTGTTCAACGGAACTTTCCACGCGCGAGTGGGAAACGTCGAGTGGCCGATCCTGCTCAAAGTCGGGATTCCGGGTGCCGTCGGTGCCTTCGCGGGTGCGCTCTTCTTGAGCTCGATTGATTTCTCATTTGCCAAACCCGTGATGGCTACCGTCCTCTTTGCCATGGCGATGGTAATTCTCGTCCGATTTGCGCGGCAACACGTCAACGTCGTGCGACGTCGACCGCGCGCCGCCTGGTTAATTCCTCTGGGCGCCTTTGGCGGCGTGCTCGATGCCACGGGCGGCGGAGGCTGGGGCACGGTGGTCACGTCAACTCTCACGGCGAGCAGGGTGCTCGAACCCGTGCGCTCGATAGGAACGTCAACCACGGCGCGCATTTTGGTGGCTGTTGCCGGAAGCATTGGTTTCATCGTGGGTCTCGGCGTTGAGGAAATCCCGTGGCTCCTCGTGGGCGGCCTCCTGGTGGGAGCGCTCCTCGTGGCACCGTTTGGGCCGCTGATCGCCAAGCGTCTTCCTCAGCGCATCCTCGGGCTTCTCACTGCCTGCACGATTGCCATATTGAGCACGCGCCAGTTCGTGGTCGCGGTGGATTGGCCTGCGTGGGCCGTGGTCGTGGCGTTCGCCGTCTTGGCGGCGATTGTGGCGGTTGGGCTGTTCTTCGGCATCAGAAACTTTGTGCGAGAGCGGCGGGACGCTCGCGCTTAGTTTGCGCGACGGTTGGTGACCACGGCCATGAGCCGGGCCAACGATTCGGGGACGGGCGCGGTGCCGTCGATGTGGAGCTCCGGGGATTCGGGAGTCTCATAGGGCGATGTCACGCCCGTGAGGTTCATGGTGGGGTCCTGCGTGGCGCGTGCGTAAAGTCCCTTGGGGTCGCGTTCGGCACACACCTCAACGGGCGTGTCCACAAATACCTCGATGAAGTCTCCGTCGGCGAAGAGGCCGCGGGCCAGGGCGCGGTCGTCGCGATAGGGCGAGACGAGTGTGACAATCACCACGCAGCCGGTGTCGAGCAAGAGCTGAGCCACGCGCGAGACGCGACGCACATTCTCTGACCGATCCTCGGGAGAGAACCCCAAGTCTTCGCTGAGCGTTTGACGAATGGTGTCACCGTCGAGAATCACCGTGTGCACGCCCTGGTGAAAGAGTTCCACCTCGAGCGCGTTGGCGAGTGTGCTCTTGCCGCATCCGGGCAGGCCGGTCACCCACAGCACGCAACCGCGAATTCCCGTGGCTCGCTCGCGGGTTTGTCTGTTCAGCGTAAACGCGTGACGCGTCACATCTGACTTGCGCGTGATGCCGGCGCGGTTCATTCCCACGCCCACGGTTTCTCCCGTGGCCCGATTCACAATGATGAAGCCGCCGGTCTCGCGGGATTCGCTGAAGGTC
Source organism: Actinomycetota bacterium (assembly GCA_947450345.1). GTDB lineage: Bacteria > Actinomycetota > Actinomycetes > Actinomycetales > Microbacteriaceae > UBA963. The sequence goes on along the minus strand of CANFVD010000006.1, from coordinate 22,936 downwards.
GTGAGCGCAATGGGTCGCGACGTGCTCACCTCGACACGCGCGATGTCGTTGACGCCCAGTGGTTGCCCCACGACTTGTTCGCCTGTTTCGGGATCGACCGTGTAACGCGTGACGTCGATGTGACAGGGCAGCTCAAGTGGGCCGGACATCAGGCTGTAGGTCTGTCCAAGGGTGATGCCGTCGGGGGAAAGGCACACCACGTCGGCAAGGAATCCCTGGAAGACCGGCAGTGACGCGTACGCCGCCGCCTCCACAATGACGTCGCCGCGACTGATGTCAATTTCCCGATCGAGTTCAATCGACACGGGAGAGCCGACACTCCGATTGCTTGCCCACCCAACATCAACAATGTGGGCAGACTCACCCGACGGGAACACTGTCACGTGTGTACCGACCTCGGGCGCCCGACCTGATAGTCGACCAAGGTAGCGGCGCGTGCGCTCCAGGCGGTTGACGAACTGCACGCTCATGCGGAAGGGCGCGTTGCCGTCGCTTTCTGAGCGCGACGCTCGCACGTCCGCTGATAGGCCCTCGAGCGCTGCGTAGAGGGTGGGCCACTCGCCCGCAGGGAACGAAGGCTCAACGTCGATCACGTTGGCGCCGGTGCGTCCGCTGAGGGCGACTACCGTCACGGTCGCGCTCGCATCCTCGGCAACGTTGCGATGCGTCATGGCGGTGAGGCGTTCGGTAAATTCGGCCGTGACCGACGTCACGGCGCGAGCAACATCGTCCACGGCGTCAAGCTTGTTGAGCGCCACCACGATGTGTCGCACTCCCATAAGTTGGGCGATCAGGGCGTGACGCAACGATTGGTCCCGAATACCGCGGGTGGCGTCAATCACCAGAACGGCGATGTCGGCCGAGGCCGCCGCCACGGCCATGTTGCGCGTGTATTGGGCGTGACCGGGGGAGTCGAGCAGTTGAAGTCGCTGGCCGGACTCGAGCGTCAGGGTGCGGTGGGCCACGTCGATGGTGATGCCCTGCTCGCGCTCCGATTCGAGCCCATCGACGAACAGGCTGTAGTCGAGCTTCCCGTCGATTGCGTCAGACGACGACACAAATGAAATCTCGTCCAGGGTCGCGGTGTCGGTGCCGTAAAGAAGGTGGCCCAGCAGGGTGCTCTTGCCGTCGTCCACCGCGCCGCAGAACACCACGCGCACGAGAGGGTGCGACTGAGAAGGTGAGGACGTCATTAGAAGTACCCTTCCTTCTTCTTTGCCTCCATCGACGAGCTGCCGCGACCGTCGATAAGCCGGCCAGCGCGCTCGGACGTGCGTGACGCCTCGAGCTCGGCGATGATGTCGTCGACCGAGGTGGCGCTGGATTCTTCGGCGGCTGAGAGTGGGTAGCACCCGAGGGTGCGAAACCGCACGGTGCGGGTGGACACCACGTCGTCAGGCGCCAGCTCAAATCGGTCGTCGTCGACCACAATGATCTTGTCGCCACGCATCACGGTGGGTCGTGGTGCGGCAAAGTACAGCGGAACTACCTCAAGGCCTTCGCGGCGGATGTAGCGCCACACGTCGAGCTCAGTCCAGTTCGAGAGGGGGAAGGCGCGCATGGTCTGTCCCGGTTGGAGAGCCAGATTGGGGCTGGTCCAAAATTCGGGGCGTTGCGCCTTGGGGTTCCACTGGTGGCCGGCTTCGCGCAGCGAGAACATGCGTTCCTTGGCGCGCGAGCGCTCCTCGTCGCGTCGGGCTCCACCAATGGCCACGTCGAAGCCCCCGTCGGTGAGGGCGGTGCGCAGTGCCTCCGTCTTCATCACCCGCGTGTAGTCATCGGAGGTGCGGGTAAACGGTGTGATGTTGTCGCTCGCACCCGCCGGATTGGTGTGCACGCGAATCGGTACGTCCCACTCGCGGCTGAGGCGATCGCGAAAGGCAATCATGTCGCCGAACTTCCACGTGGTGTCGACGTGCAGGACGGTGAACGGCAAAGGGCCGGGGGCAAACGCCTTGCGTGCGAGGTGGAGGAGGGCCGTCGAGTCTTTGCCAATCGAATACAGCAGGACGGGCCGAGAAAAAGCTCCCGCACATTCGCGAAGTGCCCAGATTGCCTCGGCTTCGAGTTCGTTGAGGACGTCGTCGTTGAGAAGAGCTGACATGGGGGGCATGGTGTCCGTGGTCCTACTGGCTTACCGGGCTGTCCCGGCTAACACAGGGCTAGTCCCAGTAGCCTTCGTCCTCAAGTTCGGCCAGCTCGCGTGCTTCACGCGCCTCATCGCGCACGGCCAAGACGGCCAGAGTGACGCTAATACCCCAGCCCAGCCAGACGAGGGCAAGTCGCCAGTCACGTGGACCTTTGGCTGTTTGACGTGCGGCCGAGATGCCGCCAAAGAGTGCACCCAGCACTCCACCGTTAAACAAGAACCTACGCATGGTCACCCTCCGTCCTTGGTCACAGGTTACCCGGTGATGCCGGCTGGCGCTAAGCGACGGGTTCGAGCTCCGCGACAACTGCTGGCGCTGTGGACCCTGACGGACTTGTGTGCTCGCGCGCAAACTCGAGGGTGCGAACCAGCAGGTCGAGACGTTCATCCTCCGACTTGGCCTTGCGAGTGTTGACCTCGGCCACGATATGACCGTCCCAATTGGTGTCGGCCAGGTGGCGCAGAACCTCGGCAACGGGCTGGCGACCCTCACCGGGCAGCAAGTGCTCGTCGAAGATCCGGTTGTCGTCGGCAGCCGCGGCACCATCACAGAGGTGCACGTGGCGCAAGCGCTCGCCGTAGGCGTGCGTGAGCTCGAGGGCGTCGTGACCCGAGAGTGCTGCGTGCGAGAAGTCCAGGGTGACAGCGTCGCAGTCGAAATCACGAGGATCGGCGCCGGGGGCGTAGGCCTGCATCGACGAGTTGCGCACCTTCCACGGGAACATGTTCTCCACGGCAATGTTGACGCCCGTGTTGTTGCCGGTCTCGCGCACGATGTCGAGGAAGCGCTCGGCATAGGTTGACTGCCAACGGAACGGCGGGTGCACCACAACGGTGGACGCTCCCACCTCGGCGGCTAGCTCGGCAGCCTTCTCAAGTTTGATCTGCGGGTCGCGTCCCCACACGAAGTGGGTGAGCAACAGCACGGGAGCGTGAATAGAGAGGACGGGCATCTGGTACTCGTCCATCATGCGGCGCAGGCCGTCGGCCGTTTGCGTTTTGGGGTCACGAGTGACCATCACCTCAACGCCGTCGTACCCGGCAAGGGAAGCGAAGCGAAAGCCTTCTTCGGCGGACAGGGGGTAGACACACGAGGTGCTCATGCCGATTTTCATCATTATGTGTCCACGCTATCGGCGCCTCGGGCGCTCAGGCTGGACGTTTGCTCCACGCTGGAAAAGAGTTGGGGAAAAAGTTACCTCGCGTTCACGCAGCAGCCAAGATTCGCGCAATTTACGCGCGGTTATAGACTCAACGCATGGCACAAATTGACATGAAACCCCGCAGCCGCGACGTCACCGACGGCATTGAGAAGGCCGCTTCGCGCGGCATGCTCCGTGCCGTGGGAATGGGCGACGAAGACTGGGTCAAGCCCCAGATCGGTATTGCGAGCTCATGGAACGAGATCACGCCGTGCAACTTGAGCCTGGACCGTTTGGCGCAGGCCAGCAAGGAGGGCGTGCACGCCGGTGGCGGCTACCCGCTGCAATTCGGCACCGTCTCAGTGTCCGACGGCATCTCGATGGGCCACGAGGGCATGCACTTCTCGCTCGTTTCACGCGAGGTGATTGCCGACTCGGTTGAGGTCGTGATGCAGGCCGAGCGACTCGACGGCTCCGTGCTACTGGCCGGCTGCGACAAGTCGCTGCCCGGCATGCTCATGGCGGCCGCGCGTCTCGACCTGGCATCCGTTTTTCTGTATGCCGGTTCGATTGCTCCCGGCTGGGTGCGTCTGTCCGACGGCACCGAGAAGAGCGTGACCATCATCGATGCCTTCGAGGCCGTGGGTGCCTGCAAGGCCGGCACCATGAGCGAAGAAGACCTCGACCGCATTGAGCGCGCCATCTGCCCCGGCGAGGGCGCCTGCGGTGGCATGTACACCGCCAACACCATGGCGTCGATTGCCGAAGCACTCGGCATGAGTCTGCCCGGTTCGGCCGCGCCGCCCAGCGCCGACCGCCGCCGCGACTACTTTGCCCACCGTTCGGGTGAAGCCGTGGTCAACCTGATTCGTCTCGGCATTACCGCGCGCGACATTCTCACCAAGAAGGCGTTCGAAAACGCGATTGCCGTGCTCATGGCCTTCGGCGGTTCCACCAACGCCGTTCTCCACCTGCTCGCCATTGCGCACGAGGCCGAGGTGGAGCTGACGCTCGATGACTTCAACCGCATCAACGACAAGGTGCCGCACATCGCCGACCTCAAGCCGTTCGGCAAGTACGTCATGAACGATGTTGACCGTGTCGGTGGCGTGCCCGTGGTCATGAAGGCCCTGCTGGATGCCGGCCTGCTTCACGGCGACGCGCTCACAGTGACCGGCAAGACGCTGGCCGAGAACCTCGCCGACATGAAGATCATGCCGGTCGACGGCGAAGTGATTCGCACGCTCGACAACCCGCTGCACCACAACGGCGGTATCGCCGTGTTGCGCGGATCGATGGCTCCCGAAGGTGCCGTGGTGAAGACCGCGGGCTTCGACCTCGACGTGTTTGAAGGTCCGGCACGGGTGTTCGAACGCGAACGCGCGGCCATGGACGCCCTCACGGAAGGCAAGATCGTGGCCGGAGACGTGGTGGTGATTCGCTACGAAGGCCCCAAGGGTGGTCCGGGAATGCGCGAGATGCTGGCCATCACGGGCGCCATCAAGGGTGCGGGCCTGGGCAAAGATGTTCTACTATTAACGGACGGTCGATTCTCAGGCGGCACAACCGGACTGTGTATCGGCCATATAGCTCCAGAAGCTGTCGATGGCGGACCCATCGGACTTCTGCGCGATGGTGATCTCATACGGGTCGATATCGCGACTCGGACTCTCGACTTACTGGTTGACGAAGAAGAGCTCGCAAGCCGCCGACAAAGCTGGCAACCGCTCCCTCCGCGCTACACACGTGGCGTATTGGCGAAGTACTCCAAATTGGTGCACTCCGCCTCGGTAGGTGCGATTACCGGGTAACGACGCCCGTTCCTCTTTTTTCACCTTTCGACGCAAAGGACGCTTACTCATGTCTGCCGACACTTCTCCCGCTGCTAAGACGACCAAGACCCAGTCAATGACTGGCGCCGAGGCCGTTGTGCGCAGTCTCGAGCTGCTGGGCATTACCGACGTGTTCGGTCTGCCGGGTGGCGCCATTCTGCCGGTTTATGACCCGCTGATGGACGCCTCCAAAATTCGCCACATTCTGGTTCGTCACGAACAGGGCGCCGGCCACGCGGCCGAGGGCTACGCCTCTTCGTCGGGCAAGCTCGGCGTGTGCATCGCCACGTCCGGCCCCGGTGCCACCAACCTCGTGACCGCCATCGCGGATGCTCACATGGACTCGGTGCCGATGCTGGCCATTACCGGCCAGGTATTTAGTCACCTGATGGGAACCGACGCCTTCCAAGAGGCTGACATCGTGGGCATCACCATGCCGATCACCAAGCACTCGTTCTTGGTGACCCAAGCCGAAGACATTCCCGGCACGCTGGCCGCCGCTTACGAAATCGCGACGACGGGTCGCCCCGGTCCCGTTCTCGTGGACATCACCAAGGATGCCCAGCAGGCCGATTTCGACTTCAGCTGGCCGCCCACCTACGAGCTTCCCGGATACCACCCGGTGACCAAGGCGAACGGCAAGCAGATCCAGGCCGCCGCCGAGCTCATGGCGCAGGCCAAGAAGCCGGTCTTCTACGTGGGTGGTGGAATCGTCCGCTCGGGCGCCGCAGCTGAGTTGCTCAAACTCGTCGAGCTCGTGGGCGCTCCCGTGGTGACCACGCTCATGGCGCGCGGCGCATTCCCCGACTCGCACGAGCAGAACTTGGGCATGCCCGGCATGCACGGCACGGTTCCTGCGGTGCTCGCGCTGCAGGAGGCCGACCTCCTCATCACGCTCGGTGCGCGCTTCGACGACCGCGTGACCGGCAAGGCCGCACTCTTTGCCATGAACGCTCAGGTGATTCACGTGGACATCGACCCGGCCGAGATTGGCAAGATTCGTCACGCCGAGGTGCCCATCGTGGGCGACCTCAAAGACGTGATGGTGGATCTCACGGATGCCTACGCCAAGGAGATGGGCAAGAAGAAGCTCGACATCGCCGAGTGGTGGGCACAGCTCAACTCGTTACGCGCGGAGTTCCCGCTGGGCTTCACCGAGCCCGACGATGGCCTGCTGTCTCCGCAGTACGTGATTCAGCGCGTGGGTGAACTCAGTGGTCCCGAAGCTGTTTACGCCGCGGGCGTGGGCCAGCACCAGATGTGGGCCGCGCAGTTCATCAAGTACGAGCGCCCCAACGCGTGGCTCAACTCGGGCGGTGCCGGCACCATGGGCTACGCCGTTCCGGCTGCCATGGGTGCCAAGGTCGCCCAGCCCGACCGCGTGGTGTGGGCCATCGACGGCGACGGATGTTTCCAGATGACCAACCAGGAGTTGGCCACCTGCACCATCAACAACATCCCCATCAAAGTGGCGATCATCAACAACTCGTCGCTCGGTATGGTGCGCCAGTGGCAGACGCTGTTCTACGACGGCCGCTACTCCAACACGGATCTCAACACCGGACACGACACCATTCGCATCCCCGACTTTGTGAAGCTGGGCGATGCCTATGGCGCGCTGAGCATCCGCGTGACCAAGCGCGAAGAAGTTGACGAAGCCATCAGGCTGGCTCTGGCCACCAACGATCGCCCCGTGGTGATTGACTTCGTGGTGAGTGCCGATGCCATGGTCTGGCCCATGGTGCCCCAGGGCGTGAGCAACAGTTACGTCCAGTACGCGCGCGATCACGCGCCGTCGTGGGACAACGAGGAATAGGGAGGAATGGCTATGACATCGCACGTTCTGAGCCTTCTCGTTGAGGACAAGCCGGGTCTGCTGACCCGCGTTGCCGGCCTCTTCGCACGTCGCGGATTCAACATCGAATCGCTGGCCGTGGGGCACTCCGAGATCGAAGGCCTCTCGCGTATCACCGTTGTGGTGGACGTTGACGAGCTTCCGCTCGAGCAGGTCACCAAGCAGCTCAACAAACTGGTGAACGTCATCAAGGTCGTTGAGCTCGACATCGACCAGTCGGTGCAGCGCGAACACCTGCTGATCAAGGTTCGTGTCGACAACGCGTCACGTTCACAGGTGCTCGAAGCCGTTACGCTGTTTCGCGCACGGGTTGTTGACGTGTCGCCCGATGCCCTCGTCATTGAGGTCACCGGCGATTCGGGCAAGACATCCGCCCTGTTGCGCGTTCTCGAGCCCTACGGCATCAAAGAGATTGCACAATCGGGACTGCTCGCCATTGGTCGTGGTCCCAAGTCGATCACCGAGCGCGTTTACAAGTAACACCGCACGCCATCCATTTTTTTCAACGTCACGAACCAAGAAACCCAAGGAGAAACACTGTGCTGGAAATTCACTACGACAAGGATGCTGACCTTGAGCTCATCAAGAGCAAGAAGGTTGCCATCATCGGCTACGGCTCGCAGGGTCACGCCCACGCGCTCAACCTTCACGACTCGGGCGTAGACGTGGTTGTTGGCCTCAAGGCCGGCAGCAAGTCGATTGCCAAGGCTGAAGAGGCCGGACTCACGGTGATGACCACCGCTGAGGCCGCCGCGTGGGGAGACGTCATTGTCATCCTCGCCCCCGACCAGGTGCAGCGTTTCCTGTTCGCCGACGACATCAAGCCCAACCTCACGCCGGGCAAGACGCTCATCTTTGGACACGGCTTCAACATCCGTTACGGCTACATCGAAGCGCCCGAGGGCGTTGACGTGATTCTCGTTGCCCCCAAGGGTCCCGGACACACGGTTCGTCGAGAGTACGAAGCAGGTCGCGGTGTTCCCGTGATCGTTGCCGTTGAGAAGGACGCTTCGGGCAAGGCCTGGGACATGGCGTGGTCGTACTCCAAGGGCCTCGGCGCTCTCCGTGCCGGTGGCATCAAGACCACGTTCACCGAAGAGACCGAGACCGACCTCTTCGGCGAGCAGACCGTTCTCTGCGGTGGCGCCTCGCAGCTCGTCATGTACGGCTACGAGACCCTGGTTGAGGCCGGCTACCAGCCCGAGATTGCCTACTTCGAGGTGCTGCACGAACTCAAGCTGATCGTTGACCTCATGTGGGAGGGCGGCATCGCCAAGCAGCGTTGGTCGGTTTCCGACACCGCTGAGTACGGCGACTACGTCTCGGGCCCGCGCGTGATCGACCCGAGTGTGAAAGAGAACATGAAGGCCGTTCTCGCCGACATTCAGGACGGCACGTTCGCCAAGCGCTTCATCGCCGATCAGGACGCTGGTGCACCCGAGTTCATCGCCCTGCGCGAGAAGGGTGCCAAGCACCCCATCGAGGCCGTGGGCCGCAAGCTCCGCGAGATGTTCGCGTGGCGTCCGCAGGACAAGGACTACACCGAGGGTTCGGCCGCCCGCTAGTCGGCTGCCCACTCACCACATTCGCTAGACGATAACGACGGGGACTTCCCGCGCCACATGAGCACACACGATGATGACGAGGCCCTGACCTGGGCCGGTGACCGCGATCGCGACACCACCAACATCACGTGGAGTGCCCCGAAGGCCGACAAGTCCCCGTCGTCGTCTGCTCGCTCGTCGAGTGGCGGGTTGAGTAGGCCACGCAGTGGCCGTATCGAAACCCCTGAGGATGCTCGCTCGTCGAGTGGCGGCGTAGCCGCTGTATCGAGACGGAAGAAACGTGGTTTCGATACGCCGACAGAGTCGGCTACTCAACCAGCGACGGCCGGCACCAACGTCGATCTGATTGTCACCGGGGTCTTCGCCGCCGTTTACCTACTGATTGCGGTTGCGTGGTTGATTGTCGCGCTGCGCAATCCGATTCAGATTGCCGACCCGCTCGGCAACGCCATGTTCATTCTGGGACTCTGGTCGGCCGTCGCCGCAGGACCCCTTTGGTGTGGTGGCGTCATTGTGCTGGCGCGGCGTTCGTCACTCGTGCGCCGCAGCGTGCTCTTTGTTGTGGGAATCCTGGTGCTGATTCCGTGGCCCTACCTCGGGTGGGCATCGTGACGGGCTCAGGAGCCGAGAGTGCCGGCGCGGCGCGCAAGGCCTCCGGGGGCAACGTTTCCGGGGGCAACGTTTCCGGCGCGAACGGCGTCGGCCGACCCGTGCCGGGCGGTGGACCGCTCGCCACGTGGCTGATTGGTCGCATTGTCACGCTCGTTGTGGCGCTTCTCCTCTACGGATACGCCACGTGGTCGGGCATCGGAAATTTCTTAGGCGTTCAAAACCAGCGTCTGCAATTGGGCCTCGACCTCAGCGTCATTGGCTGGGCGTCGACCATCACACTTGTCGTGCTCCCCGTTCTACTTTTTGCCGCGGGCATCGTCATTACGCGGCGCATGCGGGTGAGCCACACCGTGTTCACGTTTGCCCTCGGATTTGCCATCGTCTCGGTGGTCAATCTCGACATCGTTCTCGCACTGCCCTTGACCTCGATTTTTGTGACCTAGACCGCCGGTTAGACTGGCGAGACACGTACTTTCGCCGGTTATTTCCTGCTTGAAAAGAGAAACGCACCCGTGACAAAGCCCATCGTTTTGATTGCCGAAGAGCTCTCGCCCGCCACCGTTGAGGCGCTCGGCCCCGACTTTGACGTGCGCACGGTCGACGGTACAGACCGCACAGCCCTGCTCGACGCCGTGAACACGGCCGCGGCCATTCTGGTGCGTTCTGCCACGCAGGTTGATGCCGAGGTGATTGCGGCAGCCCCTCAGCTCAAGGTGATTGCGCGCGCGGGTGTTGGTCTCGACAACGTCGACATCAAGGCGGCCACCACGGCCGGCGTCATGGTGGTCAACGCGCCCACCTCCAACATCATTTCGGCCGCCGAGCTCACCATCGGACACATCCTGAGCCTGGCGCGCTACATTCCCGCGGCTCACGCAGCACTCGCCAAGGGCGAGTGGAAGCGCAGCTCGTTCACGGGAACCGAGCTTTACGAAAAGACCATTGGCATCATCGGCCTCGGCCGCATCGGCGCACTCATCGCGGCCCGCATGCAGGCCTTCGGCACGCGCATCGTGGCGTTCGATCCCTACGTCACCTCGGCGCGCGCGCAGCAGCTGGGTGTCGAACTGCTCACGCTCGACGAACTGCTTGCCGAGAGTGACTTCATCACCATTCACATGCCTAAGACGCCTGAGACCACCGGCATGATTAGCAAGGCGCAGCTGGCCAAGATGAAGAAGACCGCGTTCGTCATCAACGTGGCGCGCGGCGGACTCATTGACGAGGACGACCTCTACGAAGCGCTGACCACCGGTGAAATCGCCGGCGCCGGTCTCGATGTTTTTGTCAACGAGCCGCCCAAGGGCTCAAACCTGCTCGACCTGCCCAACGTTGTTGTGACCCCCCACCTCGGGGCATCCACGGATGAGGCCCAAGAGAAGGCCGGTATTTCGGTCGCCAAGTCGGTGCGTCTCGCACTCGGCGGCGACCTTGTTCCCGACGCCGTGAACGTTGCCGGTGGAGTAATCGATCCGAGCGTGCGCCCAGGCATCCCGCTCATGGAAAAGCTGGGCCAGGTGTTCTCCGGACTCGCGCAGTCGAGCCCTGTCACGAGTGTTGAGGTGGAGGTGCGCGGCGAGATTGCCGAGCACGACGTGAAGGTGCTCAAGCTTGCCGCGCTCAAGGGAATCTTCACCAACGTGGTGAGCGAGACCGTGTCCTACGTCAACGCCCCACTCTTGGCCGAGCAGCGCGGCATCGAGGTGCGCCTGACGGTCGAGTCGGAGTCGCCCAACTACCGCAACCTGCTCAGCATTCGCGGTGCTCTCAGTGACGGCACGCAGGTTCAAGTGGGTGGCACGCTCGTGGGAACCAAGCAGGTCGAAAAGATTGTTGACATCAATGGCTACGAGGTCGATGTGCCGATCGACCAGCACCTGATCATCATGCAGTACACGGATCGCCCGGGAATCGTTGCCGTCTACGGCAAGGAGTTTGGCGACGCCAAGATCAACATCGCGGGCATGCAGATTGCCCGCGAAAAGCAGGGCGGCCAGGCGCTGAGTGTGCTCACGGTTGATTCGCCCGTTCCGGCCACACTGCTCGACAAGGTGCGCGCGGCCATCGAGGCCGACGTCATGCTCGAGATTGACATTACGGAGTAACGCCATGGCGCAAACCATCAAACTTGCTGTGATCCCCGGAGACGGCATCGGCCCCGAAGTTATTGATCAGGCCGTCCGAGTTCTCGACGCGGTGGCCCCGGGCGCCGGAGTCACCTTCGACAAAACACATTTCGTACTCGGTGCCGAGCGCTACCTTGCCACGGGCGATGTGCTGAGTGACGCCGATCTGGCGGCCATTGCCGAGAACGACGCCATTCTCTTGGGTGCCGTGGGTGGCAAGCCCAACGATCACAGGATTCCTGCCGGCATCATCGAACGCGGTCTGTTGCTCAAGCTGCGCTTCTCGATGGACCAGTACATCAACCTGCGCCCCACCAAGGTGTACCCCCAGATTCAGACCCCGCTGGCCAACCCCGGTGTGGTGGACTTCGTGGTTGTGCGCGAGGGAACCGAGGGGCCGTACGCCGGCAACGGCGGGCGCTTCCGCTCCGACACCCCGCACGAGGTGGCCACCGAGGTGTCGATCAACACCGCCTATGGCGTGGAGCGCGTGGTGCGCTACGCGTTCGAACTGGCAACCAAGCGTCCGCGCAAGAAGCTCACGTGGGTGCACAAGACCAACGTGCTCACCAGCGCGGGTCAGCTGTGGACGTGGGTCGTGGAGAAGGTCGCGGCCGAATACCCGCAGATCGAGGTCGACTACCTGCACATCGATGCCGCAACCATCTTCTTTGTCACGGAACCCTCGCGCTTCGATGTGATCGTGACCGACAACCTGTTTGGCGACATCATCACCGACCTCGCCGGCGCTATCAGTGGCGGTATCGGTCTGGCCGCCAGCGCGAACATCAACCACGAGAATGTGTTCCCAAGCATGTTTGAACCGGTGCACGGTTCGGCTCCCGACATCGCGGGCCAGAAGAAGGCCGACCCCACAGCCGCCATCCTGTCGGTGGCCATGCTGTTCGAGCACTTTGGGCATTCGGATGCGGCCGCCCGAATTCAGGCCGCAGTTGAGGCCGACGTCACAGATCGCGGTGCTGGTGCCCGCACAACCAGCGAGGTTGGCGACGCCATCCTCGCCCGACTGCAGTAAAACGGAGGGCCGTGCAATGACGCCGGACAAACTATCGAACGTGGACGAGACCACCTTCCCGCTCAGCTTTGCGCTCACCCCGAGTGCCGCCATGCGTCACGAGATGGAACGCGAAGAAATCTTGGCCGACCCCGGGTTCGGTAAGCACTTCACGGATCACATGGTCACCATCGACTGGGCGATTGATCAGGGCTGGCACGATGCCCGTGTGACGGCCTACGGTCCGCTCACCCTCGACCCGGCCGCTGCCGTCTTGCACTACGGGCAAGAAGTCTTTGAGGGACTTAAGGCTTACCGTCACGCCGACGGTTCGATCTGGACGTTCCGCCCCGAGGCCAACGCACGTCGTATGCAGCGCTCGGCGCACCGACTCGCCCTGCCCGAGTTGTCGGTGCCCGACTTCATCGAGTCACTCAAGCAGCTCATCGCCGTCGACGGCGATTGGGTGCCGTCGGCTCCCGAGACAAGCCTGTACTTTCGCCCCTTCATGATCGCCAACGAGGTGTTCTTGGGCGTGCGCGCCGCCCACCGTGTGAGCTATATGCTGATCGCCAGCCCGGCCGGCGCCTACTTTACTCAGGGCGTGGCACCCGTCAAGATTTGGCTCACCGAAGACTTCTCCCGCGCGGGACGCGGTGGAACGGGTTCGGCCAAGTGCGGCGGAAACTACGCGTCGTCGCTGCTCCCACAGGTCGAGGCGTATGAGAACGGGTGCGCTCAGGTGCTCTTCCTCGATGCCGAGACCGGCACGCACATCGACGAACTGGGCGGAATGAACGTCTTCTTCGTGCACAAGAACGGAAAGCTCGTCACGCCGGCTCTCACGGGAACAATTCTTGAGGGAATCACGCGCGACAGCATCCTCACACTCGCACGCGATCGCGGACTCGAGGTCGAAGAACGTCACGTGTCGATTCAGGAATGGCAAGACGGCGTGGAGAGCGGCGAGATCACGGAGGTTTTTGCGTGCGGTACGGCAGCGGTCATCACGCCGATTTGCCAACTGCTGGGACGCGACCTCAGCATCGGCGACGCAAACGCTCCCGCGGGTGAGCTCACCATGAGCCTGCGCAAGGAACTCACCGACATTCAGTACGGCCGTCTGCCCGATCGCCACGGGTGGCTCACCCGGCTCGACGCATGACGAATTACCCAGTAACGCAGGCTACGGGCTCCGATGTGCGCGTGCGCTTTTGCCCGTCGCCCACCGGCACGCCTCACGTGGGCCTCATCCGCACCGCCCTGTTCAACTGGGCCTACGCCCGGCACACCGGCGGCACGTTCATTTTTCGCATCGAAGACACCGATGAGGCGCGCGATAGCGAAGAGAGCTACGAACAGATCATCGATGCCCTCAACTGGCTGGGGCTGAACTGGGACGAGGGCATTGACGTGGGCGGCCCCCACGAGCCCTACCGCCAGTCGCAGCGGTTCGATATCTACGCTGATGTGGTTGCCAAGCTGGTCGAGACGGGCAAGGTGTACGAGAGTTTTTCGACGGGCGAGGAGATTGAGGCACGCAACCTCGCCGCCGGGCGCGACCCCAAGGTGGGTTACGACAACTTCGATCGCGACCTTAATGACGAGCAGAAGGCTGCGTTCCGGGCCGAGGGCCGCGAGCCCGCACTGCGCCTTCGCGTGCCCGACGAAGACATCACTTTTGATGACCTTGTGCGCGGCGAAATCACGTTTCCTGCTGGATCGTTCCCCGACTTCGTGGTGGTGCGCCCCAACGGGCATCCGCTCTACACGCTCGTGAACCCCGTGGACGATGCCATCATGCGCGTCACCCACGTGTTGCGCGGCGAAGACCTGCTGAGTTCGACACCCCGACAGATTGCCCTGTATCACGCACTGATCGACGCAGGCGTGACCACGCACGTTCCGCGGTTTGGTCACCTGCCTTACGTGATGGGGGAGGGCAACAAGAAGCTCTCCAAGCGCGACCCCGAGTCGAACCTGTTCCACCACCGCGATCGCGGATTCATTCCCGAGGGTCTGCTCAACTACCTGGCCCTACTCGGTTGGTCGCTCACGCACGACCGCGACGTCTTCAGTAAGCAGGAGATGATCGCCGCCTTCGACGTGGAGAGCGTGAACCCGAACCCGGCCCGCTTCGATCTCAAGAAGGCCGACTCCATCAACGGCGATCACATCCGCTTGCTCGAGTTGGCCGACTTCACCGACCGCCTGTTGCCCTACCTCTGGGCGGCCGACGTGGTGGGCGAGAATCTCACTGCTGAGCAGCAGCGCGTTCTTGAAGCAGTGGCGCCTCTCGTTCAGACGCGCATGAACGTGTTGAGCGAAGCACCCGGCCTGTTGGCGTCGTTCTTTGTTTCGAGCGATCAGCTCGAATACGCCCCGGATGCCCTCGCGAGCGTGGGCGACGACGCGGGCTCGGTCCTCTCGGCCGGCACTGCGGCCCTGGATGCTGTTGCCGACGACGTGTGGACAACCGAGAACATTCAGGCCGCACTAAACGCGTCGCTGATTGAGCAGATGGAACTCAAGCCGCGTGTGGCGTTTGGTCCGCTGCGCGTGGCCCTCTCGGGTGCGCGCATCAGCCCGCCGCTCTTTGAGTCGATGGAGATTCTCGGCAAGGCCGAGACGCTTGCGCGCCTCGCTCGTTTGGCGTCAACACTCTGACGTGCGGTAGTCTTGGCTACTGGACAAGGCTTCGGTTTTGCCCTTGGGGTATGGTGTAATTGGCAACACGGCTGATTCTGGTTCAGTTGTTCTTGGTTCGAGTCCAGGTACCCCAGCAAGTAAGAACCCCCGCATTGGCGGGGGTTTTCTCATTCTTGCGTAGCCGTTTCCACAGGCGCACATCGAGGCGACTCTCCACAGATTTCGCCCTAGACGTGTCTGGTATCATAGTGATACAATAAGGTCATGGCTATGACACTTCGACTGACAGAAAAACAAGATGCCCAGCTCGATGCTTGGGCGGCGATAGAGGGCATCAGCAAGCAGAAGCTTGTTCTGACAGCTGTGGATGAGTATCTCGAAAGACACGCGCACAGCGCCAAATATGATGCTGCTTTCGATCGCGTGATGTCTCGCCACGCCGGACTCATCGAGCGACTAAGCGAAACCTAAATCGCACAATGGCGCGAGAAATTCATTACTTCACGTTCGATGACGTCTTGCGAACCCTGCATCGCTTGGGAATTGGTCCCATTCGAGACTACGGTTTGCTCGACTCATCGCTATACCGGCCACAAACCGTTGTCTTCGGAGCCGAGTCATACCCGGATTTATTCGAAAAGGCTGCCGCTCTTCTCCAGTCGTTGGCTCGAAACCATGCACTCCTCGACGGAAACAAGCGATTGGCCTGGACTGCGGCCACCGTGTTCCTCGTGATGAACGGTTTTGAGGTCCAGGGAGACGAGGACGGAAATCTCGAGTTCATGCTCGCGTGCGCGCGCGGAGACCTCGAGTTTGAGCAGATTACCGACTGGCTCAGAGCGAACTCCGAGCCAGTCGCGTAAGTCTCTATTCGTAGAAGCGGTACAGGCTCTGCGTGATGACGGCAGGCTTCTCCGAGCCCTCGACCTCAATCACTTGGTCAACGCCCAACTGCACGCCGCCGGCAACCTCGGTGATGCTCGCAATCTTGGCGCCCATGCGGATCTTGGCTCCGGCCTTCACGGGCGTCACGAAGCGCACCTTGTCGAGACCGTAATTGACCTTGGTCTCGCAATCGGTCACGTCGAGCAGCGTGGTCCACATCGGGATAGCCAGCGACAGCGTGAGGAAGCCGTGTGCGATGGGTGCGCCAAAGGGGCCGGTCTTGGCCCGCTCCACGTCAACGTGAATCCACTGGTGATCGTCGGTGGCATCGGCAAACGTGTTGATGCGGTCCTGGTCAACAGTGATCCAGTCGGAGAAGCCGAGGTCGGCTCCTTCCATGCCGCGGAGTTCAGCGAAAGTTACGGAGGTGGTCATGGTTTCTCTTTCTGTTGGATGGGGAGGTGAAGAAGGGGGAGGAGCCTAAACGAATGCGCCTTTGCCCGTGATGGAGCGACCCACCACGAGGGAGTTGATCTCGTGGGTGCCCTCGTAGGAGTAGACGGCCTCGGCGTCGGCAAAGAACCGCGCCACATCGTTCTCGAGCAGGATGCCGTTGCCACCGGCAACCTCGCGGGCCAAGGCCACGGTCTCGCGAAGCTTTTTGCTCGTGAACATCTTGGTCATGGCCGAGTTTTCGTCGGCGTACGCACCGGCGGCTTCTTGTTGAGCAAGGCGCACCGTCATGGCCAGGGAGGCCGTGAGGTTGGCGAGCATCGTCGACAACTTCTCCTGCACAAGTTGGAAGTGGGCGACCTTCTTGCCGAACTGGTCGCGCTCGGTGGTGTACCGCACCGCAGCCTCGTAAGCGCCGGCCATGGCGCCGCAGGCAATCCACGCCACTATTGAGCGCGTGTTGCCCAGCAACCGAGCCACATCGGCGAATGAATTGACGTTGGCCAAACGGGTGTCGTCGCTCACCTGCACGCCTGTGAGCGCGATGTCAAAGTTCTGCATGATCCGAAGGGATATTTTTCCCTCCATTTTGGTCAGCGTCACACCGGGCGCATCCTGGGGAACCAAGAAAACCTTCACCTCGCCGTCGGCGGTGTCGCGCGCAAAGATGGCCAGCGTCGTGGCCATGCCGGCCCCACCAATCCAGCGCTTGGCGCCGTTGATGGTCCACGTGTCGCCCGTGCGGGTTGCGGTGGTGGCGAGCCCGCGCGCGATGTCGGATCCGTGCTCGGGCTCGGTGAGACAGAAGACACCGAACATCTCAAACGTCTGCACCAGTGGATCCCACTTGGCGGCCTGCTCGGGTGAACCACCGAGGTTGATGGTGGTGCGAAAAAGCCCGGCAACGGCCGTATAGAACGTGGCCATGGATGTGTCACAGCGTGCCAGTTCGAAGGTGCGGAATCCGGCAAAGAGGTGACCGGGCTTCTCGCCCGCTTCGACAACCTCGGCGGGATTCATCATGCCGAGACCCACCAGTTCGGGGATGATCTGCGTGGGAAACTCGTCGCGCGCCCAGTACTCGCTGAGGAGCGGCTGAACCTTTGTCTCGAGCGTGGCGCGCAACCGGCGAATCGCTGCCTGTTCGGCCGGCGTCAATACGTCGGCGAGGTTGAGCGGGTCGCAGGCGGGGTAGAGGTCGCTCACTAGCTGAGTCCCAGAAGCCTCACGGCATTGTCTTTGAGGATCTTGGGTCGCACTTCGTCTTTGATCGTGAGGTTGGCAAAGTCTCCCAGCCAACGATCCGGCGTGATGAGGGGGAAGTCAGAGCCGAACAGCACTTTGTTCTGCAAAATGGAGTTCGCCTGACGCACCAGGTTCTCGGGGAAGTACTTGGGCGACCATCCGCTCAGGTCAATCCAAACGTTGGCTTTGTGCGTGGCCACGGCCAGGGCTTCGTCTTGCCACGGCACCGAGGGGTGGGCCATCACGATGTCGAGACCGGGAAAGCGCGCGGCCAGATCGTCGAGCAGCATGGGGTTCGACAGAGAGAGGCGCAATCCCCGACCGCCGGGAAGCCCCGAACCGATGCCCGTTTGGCCCGTGTGGAAAATGACCGGCACCTCCATCTCGTCAATCACCGAGAACAGTGGAGTGAAGGCTTCGTCGCTCGGGTCGAAGTCCTGCAGCGTGGGGTGAAACTTGAAACCGCGCACGCCATAAGTCTCGAAAAGGTCTTTGGCGCGGTCCACCGCGCGTGAGCCCTGGAGCGGATCAACCGAGCCGAACGGAATCAGCACGTCGCTGTTGCGAATCGCTCCCGCCACAATTTCCTCGGTGGAGTTGGGGGAGTGCCCGAGCGACGTGGTGGCATCCACCGTAAACACCACGGCGGCCATCTTGCGTTCCCGATAAATCGTGGCGATGTCATCGAGCGTGGGGCGGGGACCGTCTGTCTTGAAGTACTTGCTGGCCGCCTCAACGAGGTCGTCGGTCAGGGCGTTGTGCCCGTGATCGTCGACTTCGATGTGCACGTGCGTGTCGATGGCCGTGAGGCTGGCCACATCCAGATTGAGTTCGTAACGCACGATGCCTACTTGGCCGGCTCGCGAACCAGGTCTTCGGGCAGTGGGGGCATGCGCTCGCCCACCGACTGGGCGGATCCGGCGAGGGGTCCGGCAAACGCAGCGACGAGGTCACCGAAGGACCAGCCACCCTCGTGGTACTCGGTCACCGCAGCGTCGGGGTGCGTGTACACCTGCAGGCGGTCGCCACCGATGCCGATGGCCTGGCCCGTGAAGGCGGCCGCTTCGTCGGAGGCGAGGAACGCCACGAGCGGGGCCACGTCGCCACTGGTGCCGAAGCCCAGCGTCTTGCGGAAGAAGTCGGGCATGGTCTCGCCCTTGGCGTCGGCTTCGATGGCGGCGGCAAAGTAGGGCACTGTGGCAGTCATCGCGGTGGCGGCAACCGGGATCACAGCGTTGACGGTGATGCCCGCCTTCTTGAGCTCGAGCGCCCAGGTGCGCACCATTCCCACGATGCCGGCCTTGGCGGCTGCGTAGTTGGTCTGGCCAAAGTTTCCGCGCTGTCCGGTTGGCGAACCGATGCAGATAATGCGGCCGGGAATCTCGTTCTCGCGCATGTAGATGGCAGCTTCGCGAACACACGTGAACGTTCCCTTGAGGTGAACGTTGATCACGGCATCGAAGTCGTCGTCCGACATCTTCCACAGCACGGTGTCGCGCAGGATTCCCGCGTTGGTGACCATGATGTCGAGGCGCCCGAATTCCGAAACGGCGGTGTCGACGAGTTTCTTGGCGGTCTCGGTGGAACCCACAGCGGCAACCACAGCCACGGCTTTTCCACCGGCGTCGATGATGCTGGCCACGGCGGCGTTGGCCACCTCGGCGTTGACGTCGTTAATGACGACGGCCGCGCCCTGTGCGGCGAGTTCCTGCGCGTAGGCAAGGCCGAGACCCTGTCCGCTTCCGGTGACGACGGCTACTTTGCCTGCGAGTGACATGGTTCTCCTTGACGGCGTGAGGTTTTCTTGAGGGCAAGCGATTTTTCGGAATGAGGCTATGTGATGGTGCGAGGGGCGCCAACTGTTGTTACCCTCAATCCATGACACCTCAAATGCTTTAAAGTGTCAATGGTTTATAGTTTCAACTAAATCTCGGGTGAGAGCAAGTGCGACGCATAGTTTTTTCGCCTGACGAGAATTCGATGTTCCGCAAGAGGGTGGGCAAGAGAGTGGGAGTGAGCCATGGCCAAGTCTGACGCCGCCCGTTTTGGTGCTTCTGACCTGGCCCAGGAGACAGAGTTCTTACTTGCTCGCGCCCGCGCCGCCGGAACAGGCCACGCAAACAGCCGACTTCTCACCCTGGGTCTGAAGGCCAGGAGCTACGCGGTGCTCTCCCTGGCCGCCAGCGGCCTCGAGCCTACTCAGCGCGAACTTGCAGAGTTTCTCTCGCTAGACGCGAGTCAAATCGTGGCGTTGGTCGATCATCTCGAGAAGACTCAGCTGGTTGAGCGCCACCCTGCGCCCACTGACCGGCGCACCAACGTCATTGTGGCAACGGCCAAAGGTATGGAGATGTATGCCCGCGCCCGCGAAGTTGCGCAAGCAACTGAGGCAGAATCCCTTGCTGCGCTCTCCGACAGTGAGCGCGAAGAGCTGCGCCGACTGCTGAGCAAAATAACGCTTTAGCCCTGTTTTTGTTCCGATTTCTGAACAAAAATCGGGCGTTTGTTGGAGTTAACGTGATGTTAGCCTGAAATCGGTACCTCATTTCTTCTAGGATAGAACGATGGCAAAACAGGGTATATCCACTAAGGAACGGCTGATCAACACCGTTTCCGAGATGCTCGATGGTGAACATCCGCAGAATATTCTCGTCGAGGACGTCCTCGCTGCCTCTGGTGTTGCCCGCGGCTCCCTGTATCACCACTTTGGTGACTTCCCCGCACTCATTGAAGCCACCCTCGTGCGTCGCTTCAGCGCCGGTGTTGACTTCACCAATGCCGTGATCGCGGATATTGTCGCGAGTTCAACGTCTGGCGCCGAGTTCTTCGGCCGCATGTATGAAATGTCGGTCGGTACCCAAGACCCCCAACTTGCTCACCGCCGCGCAGAGCGAGCCCGCGAGTTGGGCATGGCCAACTCCAACCTGCGCTTCCGTGCACTGCTCTCGGTTGAGCAGGAACGATTGACCAACACTCTGGTGGAGGCAATTCAGTCCGCCCAGGAAAAAGAATGGATTCGCAACGACTTGGATGCCCGCGCGATTGCGGTCTTCCTGCAGGCCTACACGCTGGGTCGTGCTGTCGACGACGTTGCCGTCACAAAGGTCGACCCTGAGGCGTGGAACAAACTCATCCGCGCGGTCACCGAGCCACTCGCCAACTAGGCGTAACGCTTGCGCAGTTCGGCCTTGCGAATCTTGCCGCTGGCCGTGCGCGGAAACTCGTCGACGATGATGAGGTTCTTGGGCATCTTGTAGCGCGCCACCCGGTTATCGAGGTGACCCCGCACCTGCTCGAGCGTCACGGTCGCCTCGCCGGCAACCGTGAGTATGGCCCACGGCACTTCGCCCCACTTGTCGTCGGGAACACCAATCAGCGCCACCCCGGTCACGCCGTCGAGCTCGAAAATGATTTGCTCGATTTCGGCCGGATAGATGTTCTCGCCACCTGAGATGATCATGTCTTTGATGCGGTCGGCCACAAACAAGAAGCCGTCTTCGTCGACGTAGCCCATGTCGCCGGTCTTGAACCAGTTGCCGTCCACGAACGAATCGCGGGTGGCCTCGGGCTTGTTCCAGTACTCCGCAATAACGTTTCGCCCGCGCAGTTGGATCTCGCCAACTTCACCGACGGGAGCCTCGCTGTTTTCTTCGGTGCGAATCCGCATGTCGACGAAGAAGTGGGGGAGTCCCGAGGAGCCCGCCTTTGCTCGGCTGTAGGCCGGCGGCATGGCGGTGGCACCGGGAGACGACTCGGTCATGCCGTACGAGAGTGTGAAGGCCAGACCGCGGGCTTCGTAGGCGTCGAGCACGCGCGCGGGCACCGCCGATCCGCCACAGGTCATGTGGTGCACGGTGGACAGGTCCGTCTTGTCCCAGTCGGGATGCTCGCAGAGCATCTGATAGGTCGTGGGCACGCCGCTCAGCATGGTGATGCCGTACTTCTGAATGAGCATGAGTGCGCGCTCGGGGTTGAAGCCGGCCTCGAGCACAATGGTGCCGCCCTTGATGAGCATGGGCAGGGCGCCCATGCCGAGCGACGCCACGTGAAAGAGCGGCGAGATCATGAGCGACATCTCTTTCGACGTGATGTCGAAGTCGACGATGGCGTTGAACGTGTTCCAGATGAAGTTCGCGTGGGTCAGCACCGCGCCTTTGGGGTGACCCGTGGTGCCTGACGTATAGAGGATGAGGGCGGGGTCGTCGTGCTCCACGGGCACGTCAATGAACTCGGCCGATGCTCCCTCGGTGAAGGCAGCGAGGGTGGTGACTCCCGCCTCGTGCGGGTCGCCGTCGGCCTGAACGAGCTGGAGCGACATCCCGAACGAGCCCTGCACGGCCAGGTGTGCGAGAGCGCCCGAGTGGATGAGCAGGCTCGCGCCGCTGTCGTCAAGTGCATACGAGACCTCGGCGGGAGCCAGGCGCGTGTTGAGGGGAACGAAGATGGCCCCGATTTGCGTGGTGGCGAAGAAGGTCACCAGAAAGGTGGGGTGGTTCTCCCCGAGGTACGCCACGCGCGTACCGCGCGTGATTCCCGCGCCGCGTAGGGCGTGCGCCAGCTGATTGACCTGAACGTGGAACTCGTCGTAGCTGGTGGATACATCGTTAAAGATGAAGGCTGTTTTACCCGCGGACTTGACGCGTCGTCGCGTGGCCCACGATCCGATGCCTTGGTTCTCCATTGAACAATTTCCCTTTCAGCGCGACCGGTGTCGCGGTGCACATCCCGACTCTCGTCTCAGTAATGCTAACCGGGAAATTAGTTGACAAGCACAATAATTATCAACGTCATCGAATTCTGAGAGGATGCCGTTCACCGGCAATTCCTCAGAGGCGAGCGGGCGAACGTCCGCTAGCCTCGAACCGGAAGCGACCACTGTCGGTCGCTCGAATTCGAAAAAAAGAAAGGGTGCCGCCAGTTATGGCTGACTCAACTCCTACCTATACCAACCGTTTCCTCGCTGAGGTCTTCGGAACGTTCGTTCTCGTATTTGGCGTTGGCGGTGCAGCACTGTTTGCCACCACCTTCGGCGGAAACCAGACCAACGGCGCCGGCTTCCTCGGTGTTGCATTCGCTCTGGGTCTCTCGGTCATGGTGGCCATCTATGCCGTCGGTGGCATCTCGGGTGGACACTTCAACCCCGCCGTGACGCTCGGTCTGGCCCTCGGTCGCCGCTTCGCCTGGCGCGACGTGCTCGGGTACATTGTGGCCCAGCTCATCGGTGGTCTTATCGCCTCGAGCGTTCTCTACGTCATCGCGATGTTCGGCCCCTCGAACAAGGACCAGAGCCTTCTTAAGTACCTGACCGACAGTGGCTTCGCGTCCAACGGATACGGCGACCGCTCGCCCCTGCACTTCGAGCTTCCTGCTGCCATCATCATTGAGGTCATTGCCACGGCAATCCTCGT
>CANFVD010000005.1 GCA_947450345.1 Actinomycetota bacterium | reverse complement strand
TTGGCGTCGGACGCGACGATGACCCCGTCTTCGACGCCGGTGACGTTAAGATCGCGCATGCGGTGGCTCCCAACAATGAACTTGCCTAGCGCCTATCGTGCCACGCGCCGTCGTCATTTGCGCTGAACGCCTCGGTGCGCCGTGGGACAAAAATCGTACGGAATTTCCGCTTACCGCGCGGGGTTTGGACTTTAACATCGTCGTGGTGCAAACTACAGGCGCGCACCACTCCCACCCGCCCGAACGAAAAGTGTAGGTGACTGAAAATAAATGGCAACCGACTACGACGCACCGCGTAAAAACGACGACGACGACACTCAGTCGATTGAGGCGCTCAAGGAGCGCGTTCCTGAGAAGTCATCCTCTGTAGACCTCGAAGACGCCGACAATCTCGGTGACTTTGGCGAGGGCGGGCACGATCTGTCAGATGTCGAACTGAACGTTGTCGTGCTGCCGCCTCAGGAGCACGAGTTCACCTGCATCGAATGCTTCCTCGTCAAGCACCGTTCTCAGTTGGCCAAGCAGAGCAAACTCGGACCCGTGTGCACGGAGTGCAACAGCTAGAAGTCGCGCTACGACTTCTTGCCGGCGCGCAACGAGCGCAACACGGTCACGAGTTCGGTTGGCCGGCGCGTACTGAATAGCCAGTACGGTGTGGGATCTGCTTCATCGTTGATCTCAACCCGAACGACGGGGTTTATCCACGCGCGAAATCGGGTCCATGCTCGTGCGTCCAATTGCGGTCCTCGCTCGGCAATAGCGGGTGGTCCCACAAACGCGGACGCGGCTCCCAGGTATTCGAGGCCGATTACGGCTTTACCCACGCGCAGTGTGCTGGCAGAGACTTCGATGCGCGGTGAGGTGGCCGTGAGGGCGATCGCGATGATGACAAAGATTACCGTTGCAAGACCGATGCCCAAGGGAAGTGAGAACGGCGCCAGCAGAAGAATGATGATGGGCACTTCGAGGAAGAAGGCGAGATAGGTCAACGGATTCGGCCACAGGGTTTCGCGATAGGTCACTCAACTATCAGACCACGATTTAGCTCACGCGGCATCCTTGCTAGCCTCGTGAGCGTGACTGACACTGTCGAGGTTCTGTTTAGTGGAACTCATGCCCCCACGATTGCCCACCCCGGAGACGCGGGTGCGGATCTGGCAGCAACGGAAACCCACGTCCTTCCTCCTGGAGGTCGGGCAACAGTGGGAACCGGATTATCGATTGCCCTTCCGGATGGTTTTGTGGCATTCGTCGTGCCACGAAGCGGCCTCGCGGCAAAACACGGCATTTCCATCGTGAACTCTCCCGGCACCGTTGATGCCGCCTACCGCGGGGAGATTCGTGTCACGCTCATCAATCTCGATCCGACTGAATCTTTCACCGTCTCTCCCGGCGACCGCATCGCGCAGCTCATCGTGATGCCCCTCGCCAAACCACGATTCATCTCTGTGGAGAGCCTTCCCGGTACGCACCGCGACACCGGCGGGTTCGGCTCGTCCGGCATTTCAACATAAAGGTGTGGTGAACTAGTCGTTATGGCTTCGGACATGCATATTTCAGTGGAAAAGAGCGCACCAGAGGATCGACACCTCAACGGCCCGTTCGACGAAAGCGAAGTTACGGGCATTCGTCCGTTCGTCGACCTCGGGTCGATCCGGGTGGAGCCGCGCGAAGGGCTCAACCTCCGACTCGAGGTCGAAGAGGGCACTCAGCGCATCGTCGCGGTCAATCTCGACCAGTTTGGTTCGACGCTGCAGGTTCAGCCGTTTGCTGCGACGCGAAGTAGCGGGCTGTGGCACGAGATTCGCCAGCAGGTCGTTGAACACATCACGTCACAGGGCGGCACGGCCGAACCGATCATGGGTCCGGTGGGGCTCGAGCTCAAATGTCAGATTCCTGTGGTTACGGCCAGCGGAAATGCGGGAATTCAAGAAGCACGCTTTTTGGGAGTCGATGGACCCCGGTGGTTTGTTCGCGGCGTCATCACCGGTCCCGCAGCCACCGAGGCGTCTACCGGGCGCGCCATGATTGATCTCTTCCGCAGCCTCGTCATTGTGCGCGGCGAGACGCCCATGCCACCGCGCGAAATGTTGCCCATCCGCATACCCGCCCAAGCGGGCGGCATTCCCAG
Source organism: Actinomycetota bacterium (assembly GCA_947450345.1). Lineage (GTDB taxonomy): Bacteria > Actinomycetota > Actinomycetes > Actinomycetales > Microbacteriaceae > UBA963. The sequence goes on along the minus strand of CANFVD010000005.1, from coordinate 50,762 downwards.
TCAGGCTATCCAGTGACCGAGCCGGCAAAGCGGGCACGCGGACTAGCCGCGCTCGCATCGACGGAGGGTTCGGGCCATCCGCTTCTGCGCGCGGTTGGCGGTGTTCTGGGAATTCTTGAAACAGTCGTTCCGGGCACGCTGTTTGTTGTGGTCTACGCGTTCTCCGGTGTGACGCAGGGGCTGCCGTGGCTGGGCTTGGGCGTCTCTGTGGGGGCCTCGGTTGTCTTCACGCTGGTGCGGGTTATCCGCCGCGAGAGCGTGCTTCAGGCCGTCGTGGGACTCGTGGGAGTTGCGCTCTCGGCGGCTATCGCAATTTTCTCCAACCGCGCTGAAGGATTCTCTGTCACGGGGCTCATCACGAACGGCGCGTATGCCCTAGCCATCATCATTTCCCTTGCCGTCCGCTGGCCCCTGGTGGGTCTGGTCATCGGCCTGTACCGCCAAGACAAGGGCGCCTGGCGCAAAGATCGTGAGTCCCGCCGGGTGTACACGCTGACGACGCTCCTGTGGCTGGCCATGTTCGTTATTCGTCTTGCCGTGGAAGTTCCCCTTTACATCGCCGCAACGCAGGCCTCGGGGGCCGACAACGCCGCCATCAATCAAGCGCTCCTGACCGTCAAGCTGGCACTGGGCCTTCCCCTTTACGTTCCCGTTCTGGCTGCCACGTGGCTTCTCGTTCGAGGACTTTTCAAGGAAAAGGCCGTTGAGGCAAATGAAAACGGAGTATCTTGATATCAAGATAAATTCGGTGTTTGGGTGCAAGAGCACGAGGCCCCGAATTTGTCATGTCTGCCCACGACATCCTGCGCATTAAAGGAGAAATCACAGTGTCTGCCGTCAACAGCTTTGGAGCGAAGTCCACCCTCACCGCGGGAGGCACCTCCTACGAAATTTTTCGCATCGACACGGTCGAGGGCCACGAGAAGCTTCCGTTCAGCCTGAAGGTACTGCTCGAAAACCTCTTGCGCACCGAAGACGGTGCCAATGTGACCGCCGATCAGATTCGCGCCCTCGGAGCGTGGGTTCCCACGGCCGAGCCCGACACCGAGATCCAGTTCTCGCCCGCCCGCGTGGTCATGCAGGACTTCACGGGTGTTCCCTGCATCGTTGACCTCGCCACCATGCGCGAGGCCGTTTCAGCCCTCGGTGGCGACCCCAAGCGCATCAACCCTCTGGCTCCCGCCGAACTGGTGATTGACCACTCGGTCATTGCGGACGTCTATGGCGAGTCCGATGCGCTCGAGCGCAACGTGGCAATCGAGTATGAGCGCAACGGTGAGCGCTACCAGTTCCTGCGTTGGGGCCAGACCGCGTTTGACGACTTCAAGGTGGTGCCTCCGGGAACCGGAATCGTGCACCAGGTCAACATTGAATACTTGGCTCGCGTCACCATGTCGCGCGATGTCAACGGGGTCCTCCAGGCGTACCCCGACACGTGTGTGGGTACCGACTCGCACACCACGATGGTCAACGGACTGGGAGTTCTCGGTTGGGGCGTGGGCGGTATCGAAGCCGAGGCGGCCATGCTGGGTCAGCCCGTATCGATGCTCATCCCCAAGGTTGTGGGCTTCAAGTTGTCCGGTGCGATTCCCGCCACGGTCACAGCTACCGACGTTGTTCTCACCATCACGCAGATGCTCCGCGCCCATGGCGTGGTCGGCAAGTTTGTGGAGTTCTACGGTCCCGGCGTCTCGGCTGTGCCGCTGGCTAACCGCGCAACGATTGGCAACATGAGCCCCGAGTTCGGCTCGACGGCCGCCATGTTCCCCATTGACGAAGTCACACTGGGTTACCTGCGCCTGACCGGACGTAGCGCCGCCCAGGTAGAGCTCGTTGAGGCGTATGCCAAGCAGCAGAAACTCTGGCACGACCCGAGCGTCGAGCCCGTCTTCAGCGAGTACCTTGAGCTTGATTTGGCCACTGTCGTGCCGTCAATCTCCGGCCCCAAGCGCCCCCAGGACCGCATCGAACTGACTGATGCCAAGGCGCAGTTCGCCAAGGATTTGGTCAACTTTGCTCCGGGCAAGGCCGCCACCGTGGCCAAGGACGGCGAATCTTTCACGCTCGACAACGGTGCCGTGTCGATTGCTGCTATAACGTCGTGCACCAACACGTCCAACCCATCGGTGATGCTCGCTGCCGGCCTCTTGGCACGCAACGCGTCGAAGAAGGGCCTGAAGTCGAAGCCGTGGGTCAAGACCACGCTGGCTCCGGGCTCAAAGGTTGTCACCGACTACTACGAGAAGGCCGGCCTCACGACATACCTCGAGGACTTGGGCTTCTACACCGTGGGCTACGGCTGCACGACGTGCATCGGCAACTCCGGTCCGCTCGACGAGGAGATTTCGGCGGCCATCAACACCAATGACCTCGCCGTGACCGCGGTGCTCTCGGGCAACCGTAACTTCGAGGGACGCATCAACCCCGACGTGAAGATGAACTATCTGGCCAGCCCGCCTCTGGTTATTGCCTACGCTCTCGCGGGATCCATGGACTTCGATTTCGAGACCCAGCCGCTGGGTCAGGACAGCAGTGGCAACGACGTGTTCTTGGCCGAAATTTGGCCGGATGCCGCCGAGGTGCAGCAGGTCATCGACGCGAACATCGACACGGCCATGTTCACCCACGAATACGCGGGTGTCTTTGACGGTGACGAGCGTTGGCGCTCACTGCCCACCCCCACCGGCGCAACTTTCGAATGGGACGCCACGTCGACCTACGTGCGCAAGCCCCCGTACTTCGAGGGCATGACCATGCAGCCCGATGCGGTCACCGACATTGCGGGCGCACGCGTCCTCGCCACTCTGGCCGACTCGGTCACCACCGACCACATTTCTCCCGCGGGATCGATCAAGGCCGGCACGCCCGCAGCCCAGTACCTCGACGCCAACGGCGTGTCTCGTGCCGATTACAACTCCTACGGTTCGCGTCGTGGCAATCACGAGGTCATGATTCGCGGAACTTTCGCGAACATCCGTCTCAAGAATCAGCTGCTCGATGGCGTCGAGGGCGGTTACACCCGTGACTTCACTCAGCCCGACGGCCCACAGTCGTTCATTTACGACGCCAGTGAGCACTATCAGGCTGCTGGCATTCCGCTCGTGATCTTCGCGGGCAAGGAGTACGGCTCAGGCTCGTCGCGCGACTGGGCGGCCAAGGGCACGAGCCTCCTCGGCGTTCGGGCCGTGATCGCCGAGAGCTTCGAGCGCATCCACCGCTCAAACCTGATCGGTATGGGAGTTCTGCCTCTGCAGTTCCCCGACGGAAAGACGTGGGCTGCACTCGGGCTCGATGGCACGGAGGTTGTCACCATCTCGGGTATCGAAGCCCTGAACTCGGGCCCCTCGCCCAAGACGGTTCGCGTCGTCGCAAGCCCCAGCGACCTGTCGCCCGCGGGCAAGGCAGTGATTGAGTTCGACGCGATTGTTCGCATCGACACACCCGGTGAGGCCGACTACTACCGCAACGGCGGAATCCTGCAGTACGTGCTGCGTTCCCTCGTGGCGTAGTGCCGACTCCTTCCGTAGACTTCACTCCATGAGTCTGCTCTCGTCTATTCGTGGTCCTCGTGACCTCGATGCCTTGACCGAAGAGCAATTGATTGAACTCGCTGCCGAAATTCGTACCTTTCTCGTCGCCGAGGTATCCCGGAGTGGCGGACACCTCGGTCCAAATCTGGGTGTCGTCGAACTCACGATTGCCCTGCACCGTGTTTTCGATTCGCCCGCTGACCCCATTGTTTTTGACACCGGTCACCAGTCGTACGTTCACAAACTTCTGACGGGCCGGCAAAAGTTTAATGGACTCCGTGAACGCGGCGGACTGGCCGGTTATCCGCAGCGCCGTGAGTCGCCACACGACATTGTGGAGAGCTCTCACGCGTCGTCGTCGCTCTCGTGGGCCGACGGTATCTCCCGCGCTTTCCAAATGACCGGCCAGGCCGATCGACACGTCGTTGCCGTGGTGGGGGACGGTTCGCTTACGGGCGGCATGACGTGGGAAGCACTCAACAACATCACTCACGACAACTCGCGCAATCTCGTGATTGTGGTCAACGACAACGGGCGCTCGTACGCTCCCACCATCGGAGGCATGGCCCGCTACCTGGACCGGGTCAGAACCCGTCGTTCGTATCGCAACCTCCACATCACCTCGCGCCGGGCGTTTGACAGGCTCGGTCCGACGGCGCGAGCCATTTACCGCGGAGTGCGCGGCGGAATCCGTGGCTTCCTGAGCAACATGGTCAAGAACGAATCACTGTATGCCAACCTCGACATCAAGTACGTCGGCCCCGTTGACGGACACAACATCGAAACCCTCGAGAACGCACTGCGTCAGGCCAAGAACTACGGCGCTCCGGTCATCGTGCACGTGATCACCGAGAAAGGGCGCGGGTACCAGCCCGCCCGCGACGATGTGGCCGATCAGTTCCACGCCGTTGGTCGCATCGATCCCGAAACGGGTGAGCCAACGTCGTCGTCCTCGAGTCCGACGTGGACGGAAGTGTTTAGCGAAGAAATCGTGGCGCACGCGGCGCGCGACGAGCGGATTGTGGCCATCACCGCGGCCATGCTCCGTCCCACGGGTCTCGGGCCGCTTCAAGAGCGCTTCCCCGATCGCGTGCTGGACGTGGGTATTGCCGAACAGCACGCCGTAACAGCGGCGGCCGGCATGGCTTTCGGTGGACTCCATCCCGTCGTCGCCATCTATGCAACATTTATGAACCGTGCCTTCGACCAGGTGCTGATGGATGTTGGCCTGCACAAGGCGGGTGTGACGTTCGTCCTCGACCGCGCGGGTGTTACCGGGCCGGACGGACCGAGCCACCACGGAATGTGGGATTTGGCCCTGTTGCAAATTGTTCCCGGCATTAGGCTGGCCGCGCCCCGCGACGGTCAGCGCCTTCGTGAGGAACTTGCCGAAGCACTAGCCATCAACGACGCCCCCACGGTGATTCGCTACCCCAAGGGTGCCGTGGGAGCCGAGATTGTGGCTCAGCGTCGCGCGGCGGACGGCGTCGACGTGCTCCGCGAGGCAGCCCACAAGGATGTGCTCATTGTGGCCATCGGCGATATGGCGCGGATTGGGCTCGATGTTGCCGAGCGCCTGGCGCAGCAAGGAATTGGAGCCACGGTCATCGATCCTCGCTGGGTCGTTCCGGTCGCCGCGTCGGTGATATCGATTGCCGCCGATCACCGATTGGTGATTACCCTCGAGGACGGCGTTCGCGTGGGTGGCATTGGTACGCGCATCCGCCAAGAACTTCGTGGCGCCGGAGTTGATACCGCCGTGGACGAGCTCGGTCTGCCGGATCAGTTCATCGACCACGGTGATCGCGCCCAAATTCTGGAGGAGAGTGGGCTGACGGCTCAGGCCATCACACGGGACGTCGTGGCGCAAGTCGTGGGCAGCAAGATTCCGGTGGCCCGACCGTTGCCGGGAGAAGACCCCACGGCAGCGCTGTCGACCGACGCATCGGCCAAGCGCAAGAAGTAACTTTCGTTAGTTCTGAACGCCGGCAATCCGCGGGCTGTGGAACGTCTTACCGAAGACGCGTTCGCTGGCTCCCACCCGGTCGAGGTACGGCGTGATGCCGCCCATCTGGAACGGCCAACCGGCACCCATGATCATGCACAGGTCGATGTCTTGAGCTGAGGCGACAACGCCTTCCTCTAGCATGCGGTGAATTTCGTCGGCGAGACCGTCCTCGAGTCGCTTCTGGAAGGCCTCGGCGGTCATGGGGGACGTGCCGCCCTTGACAATGTTCAGCGCACCCATATCAAAGCCGGACGGGTTGCCCTTCTTGTCACGCGTGATGATGTGACCGTAGTCGGCAAGTTTGTGCAGATTCTCGCTGTCAAAAAAGCGATCCGGGAAGGCCGCGTGGTGCGTGTCCAAGACGTGTGCGCCCACCTTGAGCCCGACCAGGTCAAGGAGTACAAAGGGAGGCATGGGCATGCCGAAAGGGGCGCATCCCGCATCAATCACCGACGGGTGCGTGCCGGTATCGACGGCGTGCATGGCCTCGCCCAACACCTTGGCCAGGAGTCGGTTCACCACAAAGCCCGTTGAATCGGAGGTGATGACGGCTGTTTTGCGAAGACTGGCAGCAACCTTCATGGCGGTGGCCAGGGTTTCGTCCGTGGTTGTACCGGCACGGACGACCTCAAGAAGAGGCATGACCGCCACCGGATTGAAGAAGTGGAAACCGACGAGTCGGCCCGGGTGCTTCAGCTTCGATCCGATCTGAGCGACCGAGAGCGACGACGTGTTGGTGGCAAAGATGGCAGTGGGGGAGATGATCTTCTCGAACGAGGCAAAGACCTCCTGCTTGATGGCCAATTCCTCAAACACGGCCTCGATCACCCAGTCGGCGTCTGCGAAAGCATTTTTGTCCGTCGTTCCGGTGACGAGCGATTGCAGTCGTGAGGTTTCGTCAGACGACAGGCGACCCTTGGCATTGAGATCCGCGATTTCGCGGTGAATGTAAGCCACAGCGTCGTCGAGGCGTGCCTGATCGATGTCGGTCAGCACAACCGGCACCTTGAGGCGACGGACGAAGAGCAGCGCGAACTGGCGCGCCATGAGGCCTGCGCCAATCACGCCCACCTTGGTGACCGGCTGAGCGAGCGTGGGATCCGGTGCACCGCTCGGCTTTTTCGCGTGCTTTTGGACCAGATTGAAAGCGTACATCGACGCCTGAAACTGATCGCCCGAAATCAACGATGAGAGAATCTCGTCTTCGCGCGCAAAACTGTCGGCACGCGATGCCGTGCGCGTGTACGCGAGGACGTCGAGGGCGGCAAAGGGAGACTTCGCGACGCGACCAATCTTGGCGGCAACCGAGGCGCGAGCAATGCGGATGGCCTGCGGCCACACAAAGGCGCGCTCGAAAAAGCCGGGGGAGAACTTCCGGCGGACTGAGATGCGACCCGTGAGAACCTTGTCGGCCCAGACGAGTGAATCTTCCAGGAACCGAATGGGCGAAAACATCACATCGGCAAGCCCAAGTCGGTAGGCGGTTTTTGCATCGATCAGGCGATTGTTGCGTAGCGGGTTTTCAATGATGAGCCGCAGTGCATTGCGAATGCCCACGAGGTGGGGGAGCAGTGTGGCGCCACCCCAGCCGGGAACGAGGCCGAGGAATACCTCGGGAAGTCCGAGAGCGGATACCGACGAGTCGACCGTGCGGTAGGTGGCGTTGAGTGCCACCTCGAGGCCGCCACCCAGCGCGAGGCCATTGACGAAGGCAAAAGACGGAACACCCAGTTCGTTGAGACGACCGAGGGTGCGGTGACCCTGTTGTGCCAGGAGTCGAGCCACGTCGACGGACGGCACGGTGTTGACCTTACTGAGGTCCGCACCCGCCGCGAGAATGAACTGCTTTCCCGTGATGGCGACGGCGTGAATTTCGCCGCGACTCGCTCGACCCTTCAGGTCGATGAGGACGTCGTTGAGCTCCTCCAGCGTTTTCGGTCCGAGCGTGTTGGGGCGCTTGTAATCAAACCCGTTGTCGAGAGTGATGAGCGCAATCGTTTTGCCACTCGGAGTGGTGACGTCCCGAACACGTGAGTGAGTGACTACCTCATCGTCGGCGAGTGCGAGGAGCGGCGCATAGTCAAGAGCGTCGTAGTCGGTCATGACCTACTTCTTCCAGTTGGGGTTTTCCCAGATGACGGTGCCGCCCTGTCCGAGACCCACACACATCGTGGTCATTCCGTAGCGAACCTCAGGGTGCTCGGCAAAACCACGAGCCAACTGAATCATGAGGCGCACACCGCTCGACGCCAGGGGGTGACCAAAGGCAATGGCCCCGCCCATCGGGTTCACGCGCGGATCGTCGTCGGACATGCCAAAGTGATCCGTGAACGAGAGCACCTGAACGGCAAACGCCTCGTTGATTTCAATCAGGCCAATGTCGTCCATCGTGAGGCCGGCCTTGGCCAAGGCTTTCTCAGTCGAAGGAATCGGACCAATGCCCATGACCTCGGGCTCGACGCCGACAAAAGCGTAGGTCACGAGGTACATCTTGGGAGTCAGCCCATATTTGGCAACGGCCTCGTCGCTCGCCAGGATGCACGCCGTGGCACCATCGGTCAGACCGGACGCGTTACCCGCCGTGACGCGGCCGTGCGGGCGGAACGGTGTCTTGAGGTCGGCGAGACCCTCCATGTTGGTTCCGGGGCGACGCGTTTCGTCAACGGAGACAACGGTCCAGCCGGCTTCACCCGAGGCGGACACGGGCACGAGGTCCGCTTGAATCTTGCCGGCCTCGTAGGCGGCCTCCGCTTTGGCCTGGCTCGCCATCGAGAAGCGGTCGGAGCGTTCCTTGGTCAACTGCGGAAAACGGTCGTGCAAACGCTCAGCGGTCTCGCCCATGCTCAGCGCTGCGGGGTCGACCAGCTTCTCGGAGATGAATCGAGGATTAGGCTCGAGGCCAGCTCCGATGGGGTGGTGTCCCATGTGCTCAACGCCGCCAGCAATGGCGATGTCGTAGGCGCCCATGGCGATTCCGCCCGCAACCGTGGTGGTGGCCGTCATGGCACCCGCGCACCAGCGGTCAATCGCATAGCCAGGAACGCTCAGCGGCAAACCGGCAAGGATGCCCACGGATCGTCCGAGAACGAGTCCTTGATCGCCGGCCTGCGTGGCCGCAGCCAGAGCGACTTCGTCGATGGCAGCGGGAGGAACCTTGGGGTTGCGCTCGAGAAGACCGACGACGGTCTTAGCCATGATGTCGTCGGCCCGAGTGGTCCAGAAGACGCCTTTTTCGCCGGCCCGACCAAAGGGAGAGCGAACGCCGTCGATGAATGCGACGCGGTTGCCAATAGCCATGAGAACTCCTTCGTTGTCCTCGTCCTAGCCTAAGGCGTGGGTGAGGCCGATGTCTCTTCGAGCTCCGTCGATGCGACTTCAGCGTCAGACGTCGCGACGTCACCCTCTGCGGAAGCGAGCGAAAACGCTTCATCAAGGAGAGGCGCCACGCGACTGGCTTGCCACGGCCTGACCCCCTGAGCCACGAGTGCCGCGTTCAGCGTGTCGACTGTTTGCTCAGCAGGCGGGGCCCAACACACTTCGCGCAGGGGGCCCGGAGAAACGAGATTCTCTACCGGCATTGACAGGCTTTCGGCGAGTTCGGTGACGCGTTCCCGGGCGAGCGTCAAGCGCAGTGCTGCGGGAGGGTTCTTCTCCGCCCACGAACGCTGTTGGGGGATGCTGTCACTCGGAACACGGAGCGCGGGTAAATCCTGTGAGCGGAGGCCCTGCTCGATGGCTGTCCACCAGCGCGTGATCTCAGGCCGGGAAGCGCGACCGGTAAAGGTCTTGAGGCGCGCCAAGTCTGCTTGGGAACCCAACTTCGCAACGGAGGCCGCAACAATCGCAGCATCGGGAATGAGTCGCCCCGGGGAGATGTCGCGCGCTCGGGCCAACTCGTCGCGACTGAGCCAGAGCGAACGAGCAACCGCGAGTTGTTGGGCGTGGCGTATGACGTGACTTCCCGACAGTCGGCGCCACGGCTCCTCGCTCACGACCTTCTCGGGGCGAGTGCGAACGGCCTCGAATTCCTCGAGGGCAAAATCCATCTTGTCGTTCTCCGCCAGGAGCTCGGCGAGGGCATCGCGCAAGTCAACCAGTCGTTCGACGTCTCCGACGGCATACACGAGCCAGGGTTCGGGCAGTGGGCGGGTGGACCAGTCAACGGCCGAGTGCTCCTTGGCCAGGTGTACATCCAATATCTCAGCCATGACTGGACCGAGACCCACACGGGCCATCCCGAGCAGGCGCGCGGATAGTTCCGTGTCGAAGATGCGCTGTGGTTCGATCCCGACCTCACGCAAACAGGCGAGGTCTTGACTCGCGGCGTGGAACACCCACTCGGTGTCGGCACCCACGGGCGTCAGCTCGCTCATGTCACCAATGGCGGGTGGGTCGAAAAGGAAAGTGCCGGCATCGCGTCGATGAATCTGAATCAGATAAGCGCGCTGCGAGTAAGTGAAGCCGCTGGCTCGCTCAGCATCAATCGCGAGCGGTCCGTGCCCGGCCGCCAACGTGTTGCAGGCCGCAAGAAATTCTGTGCGATCCGTGATGACGTGAACGCTAACCACGCTCCCGCTTGTGGGCGTCCATGCTGACGGCATCGCCGGTCGGCGGGAGCCCGGCCAGCATGCACAGGAGAGTGGCCCACGCGCGCACGTGGCCGGCCATGTCTTCGCCGCCCGGCGACCACGACGCCCGCAATTCAATGTGAGCGGATTCGCCCTGATCTGCCAGTTCACCAAAACCCTGCGAGAGGACCCGCGTGGCCGTTCCCGAGGCGTTGCTGTAGGACGCGTCCGAGGCATCCAGAGCATCGGTCAGCCAGCTCCACGTGACATCGCTGAGCAGGGGGTCAAGCGCAATCTCGGCATCGAGCGGAGCTTGAGCGAAACATACGATGCGAAAAGCACCGCCCCACGCCGCAACCTGGTCGAGGTCGTGCATCAGGATAAAACGACCTGTGCCGTGGAGAGACTCACTGTTTCCTGATGCCAGCACTTCGCCGGCGATGGCGGCACTGTGTGCTGCCACCCGTGTTGGCGAGGGGATAATCTCTACCGACACCTCGGGGCGAACCTGGGCGCCGGCAATGGATGCGGCGGCGCGCACAAACTCGGCGGGGGCATCCGGTGCAATCTCAAAATTGCTCACGAGCAAAACTTAGTGGTCGCTTAGTCGGCAGAGTCAGTGGCGCACCGCCAGACAGAGAAAATTGTTGCGTTGTCTGGCGACGCCATCATGCGGTGCGGCGTGCAGTCTTTTGCGTCTTGCAGGAGGGCGCGGAATGCGTCGAGCACGTCTGTTCGGGCTGAGCCCCGAACCGTCACACACACTTCGTGGAGAAGCTTCTCGTGGGCCAGGGCTCGGACGGTGGCCAGTCCTCCTTCGCACAACACCGAACGGTAACCCTGGGTGACCACGTGGTCCATCAGTCGATGAACCGCGGTCGCGAGGTCCTCGCCTGGCGCTGAAGGCCAGACGGTGACGCGAGAGGCATCGGGACAGGATTCCCAGGGCAGAGCCTTTTCTGCTGAGAGCACGAATGTGTGTCCGCGAGGGGGAAGGTGCCACCCCTCGGCACGGATGCTCGCGGCGCCCACGATGAGAGCGTCACAGGTGGCACGAATACGGCGCAGGATGTCGCGATCCTCGGACGTGGTGAGGTCGGAGGATGTGCCGGATGAGCCCACGACGGATCCCGCGGGTGACGCAACGAGATTGGCGCGCACCCAGACCTGTTCGGGCCATGCGTACGTGTCCACCACGGTATCCGCGCTCCAGGGCTCAATCACCGTGTCGCCGCTGCCTGGCATCGATCTAGGCTGCGTTCGACTTCTCGGTCACCTGGCGTTTGATGCGCCAGAGCATGCCCGAGAGTCCGCGCAGACGAAGCGGAGAAACGATTTTGGTGAGGCCGAGCGTGAGCGGGAAATCATCGGGGCACGCGAGAACCTGTTGGCTCGTGAGCCCGGTGAGTCCATGAACGAGAATCGAGGCAAAACCGCGGGTCGTGGGGGCTTCGAGGGGGGCTGTCGCGTGAACGGTGACGACATCGTCCACCACGTCGACAATGATGAACACCGGTGATTGGCACTCTTCCACGCGTTCGAGCTCGTCTTCGTGCTCGGCGTAGTGGGCCGGGAGAGGAGGCAAATCGTTGGCAAATTCGAGGAGAAACTCGAGTCGCGAACGCTCGTCAAGCTCAAGAAATCCCTCGCGTGTGTCTACCAGCCCGGGGGGAGTGGAATCAGTCATTGCGCCTAGTCAAGCAGAACACGGGGGATAGCGCAGAACACAGGGCTGCGCGCCATTCACTCCGTGGCCTTAGACGTGACCGGGTTCGGCTCCCGTGGCGATGGGTGCTCGCACCAAGCTGCCCCACTCGGTCCACGAACCGTCATAGTTGCGAACCGTCTCGAAGCCCAGGAGGTACTTGAGGGCGAACCACGAGTGTGATGAACGCTCGCCGATGCGGCAGTAGGCAATCACGTCGTCACCCTTCTCGAGCCCCGCTTCACCCAAATAGAGGGCTTCCAATTCTGCGCGGGACTTGTAGGTGCCGTCTTCGGCTACAGCACGGGCCCACGGGACACTCGCAGCACCGGGAATGTGGCCACCGCGAAGGGCGCCCTCCTGTGGGTAGTTGGGCATGTGGGTTCGCTCGCCGGTGTATTCCTCGGGGGAGCGCACATCAATCAGTGGTTTACCGAGATGCGCCACGACGTCGTCCCGGAATGCCCGAATGTTTTCGTCGTTGCGCACAACGAGCGGGTAGTCCTTGGGGGCGGGCGTGGCCACGTCGGTGGTGAGCTCGCGCCCTTCGGCGATCCACTTTTCACGGCCGCCATCCACGAGGCGCACGTCCGGGTGACCAAACAGCGTGAATACCCAGAGCGCGTAAGTCGCCCACCAGTTCTTGTTGTCGCCGTAGATGACAATGGTGTCGTCCCGTGAAATCCCGTGACGGTTCATCAGAGACTGGAAGGCCCTCCCGTCAATGTAGTCACGCACAACGGGGTCGTTCAGGTCTGTGTGCCAGTCGATTTTCACCGCGCCGACAATGTGACCGACCTCGTAGAGGAGAACGTCTTCGTCGGATTCGACCACAACCAGACCGGGTGTGCCGAGGTTTGCCGCCAGCCACTCGGTGCTCACAATCGCCTCGGGGTGAGCGTAGGCCTGGAACTTCGGGTTGTTGTCAGTGGGAATGGTCACTGGTCGTCCTTTCGCTGAGCATTTTCACCGAGTGCCGCGCACTAGTCTGGGGTGTGTCTTCAGACTATGAGCGCTACCTGAAGTTCTCCTAATGGCCGTGACACAAACTGAAATGAAGGATGCCACCGCTCCATGTCGGTACCCGTAACCGCCCTCTCCGAGCGTTCGCCGTCGCTCAGTGCCGAAGACATTGTGGCGAGCCTCGTGCCGCCGCAGCAGTTCGCCTCAGCATCCTTTGAGTCCTACATCCCCGACGACGAGTATCCGTCTCAGGCGCATGCCCGTGACGTTCTTGCCACCTTCGCCACCGCTTCGACAGCCGCCACATCGGGCAAGTTGTTTGGCCGGCGACAGAAAACCGAAGAGGCACGCCCCGGCGTCTATCTCGACGGTGGCTTTGGTGTGGGAAAGACGCACCTCCTGGCCGCTCTCTGGCACGCCGCTCCCGGGCGTAAGAAATACTTCGGCACCTTCTTGCAATACACGTCACTCGTGGGCGCACTGGGTTATGCCACGGCGGTAGAGGCCATGCGAGGTTCGAGCCTGATTTGTATCGATGAGTTTGAGTTGGACGATCCCGGCGACACCATGGTGATGACCCGACTGCTCGGTGAGCTCGTCGCGTCTGGCACGCGGGTCGCCGCCACGAGCAACACGCCGCCCCATGCCCTCGGCGAGGGGCGCTTCGCCGCCGCCGATTTCTTGCGCGAGATTCAGGCATTGGCCGCGCACTTCGAGACCATTCGGATTGATGGAACCGACTACCGAAAGCGAATTGCCGAAGGGTCAGCGGCGGTCCTGTCTGACGGTGCCCTCGCTGACTATGTCTCGGCAACGCGAGCCACCGGCGCGCAGGTAACCGTCGACACGTTTGATGAGGTGCTCGCGCACCTCGCGACCGTGCATCCGTCGACGTATGTCCGCATGATCGAGGGCCTCGATGCCATCACGCTGTCAAACGCGCACGTGCTGACAAATCAAACCGACGCACTCCGGCTCGTGGCGTTCGTCGACCGTGTCTACGACGCGCAGATTCCCGTGCGCTCGTCGGGAGTGCCCCTGAGTGAGGTGTTTGGCGGCGACATGATCAACGGTGGGTACCGCAAGAAATACCTTCGCTGCATGTCGCGCTTGATCGCACTCACGAACAGCTAGGCCCCTTCGACACATTCGGGCCACCTGTTAACACGTTGGACACACGTCGCGTGACTTTGTAACGCAGCCGAAACAGGACACACGATTTTCGGAAACAGCGACAGGTCACACTCAACACATCCCGTCGGACGACGCAAACCTAAGTCGTGCGACAAATATGAGATGAGGTTGACATGGATCAGGGGCAAACCGCTTTTATCCTGATTAGTGCCGCGTTGGTCTTGCTGATGACGCCGGCTCTGGCGTTCTTCTACGGCGGACTTGTGAAGACCAAGAGTGTGGTCAGCATGATGATGCTGAGCTTTGGCTCACTCGCACTAATCGGTGTTCTGTGGGTTCTGTACGGATACGCGATTGCGTTCTCCAACGGCGGAACCGACACGTTCTACGGCATCGACGGTGTGTTTGGTATCGACACCGCCAACATCGGACTCGAGGGTCTGCTGACCGTTCCCGACGGCGCCACCTATCCGCCGCTTGCCTTTGCAGCGTTCCAGGGTGGATTCGCCATTATTACGGTGGCCCTCATCTCGGGAGCTATCGCTGACCGTGCGCGCTTTGGTGCCTGGATGGTTTTTGCCGGAATCTGGGCGACCATCGTGTACTTCCCGGTCGCTAACTGGGTCTTCAACTTCACTGTTGTCGACGGCAAGATCGTCGATGGCGGTTGGTTGGTCTACAACATTGGTGTGATTGACTTCGCCGGTGGAACCGCCGTGCACATTGCGGCGGGTTCGGCAGGTCTGGCGCTGGCCATTGTTCTGGGTAAGCGCATCGGCTTCGCTAAGGGAATCAGCAAGCCGCACAACGTGCCCTTGGTTCTGCTGGGTGCCGGTCTGCTGTGGTTCGGTTGGTTTGGCTTCAACGCCGGATCTGAACTTGCCGCCGACGGTATCGCATCACAGGCGTTCATCAACACCATGGCCGCGCCCGCTGCCGCGGTAATCGGTTGGCTCCTCGTCGAGCGCATCAAGGACGGTAAGGCCACTTCGGTGGGCGCCGCGTCGGGTGCCGTCGCCGGCCTCGTGGCCATCACCCCCGCGTGTGCCGCGTTGACCCCGCTGTGGGCCATCGTGCTGGGACTCGTTGCCGGTGTGCTCTGTGCACTCGCCATCGAACTCAAGTTCAAGTGGGGCTTTGATGACTCGCTCGACGTGGTGGGCATCCACCTCCTCGGCGGAATCATCGGAACGCTCTTCATCGGATTCTTCGCCAGTGGTGTTGGTCTCATCTTCTCCGGCAGCTTCGAGCAGCTGGGTAAGCAGGCCCTCGGTGCCGGTGTCGTGATTGTGTTCTCCTTCGTGCTCAGCCTCGTCATTGGCTGGATCGTGGAGAAGACCATGGGCTTCCGCATCAAGAACGAGGATGAACTCGCTGGGATCGACACCGTGCTGCACGGTGAAGAGGGTTACGCGCTGGCCGAGTAAGTCATCCATTCAGCACACACAGGACGCGCGTCCCGATGGCCACACGGCTGTCGGGACGTTCGTCTGTGTGGTGAGTGTAGGACCGGCCTGGCGAAACTTCGGAAGGTGTTTCTTAGGAACCCACGCGGCGAATAATTCCCAGGGGGGTCGATTGTTCTCCCTGACCGAGCGGATTGTCGGCGAGGACTCTCACCCAGCGCTGATTTTCGCGAACAGGCATGGTCGTACCGAGGATGTTTCCACCGAGATCGTTGATGTCCACGACGAGCACCTCAACTGTTGGTTCGAGCGCGTCCTTAACGGACGCGGCCACGGCGTTGGGATTGAGCGGACCCAAAACGATGCGTTCGTTGTAGGGCGGCAGAGTGCCGTCTGTGGGACCGTCGATGGCGCGAGCGCCCTGTCCGGCAATGCGGTAAAAGTCGCCCTTGCGACCAAACGCTTTGGTGACAGCCGCAACAGCGGCGGCGACGAGAATGCGGGGCGTGCCCACTTCGCGAAGGGCCATCTCCATGGTCTCGGGCATGCCGAGTCCGATTCCGTGCGGCGTTTTCTGGACATACCGAGACAGGAAATGCGCGAGGCGCCGGGGGCTGATGTCGTTGGGGTCAATGGAACGGCCCTGACAGATCGACACGATCTTCTCGGTAATGAACAGGATGTCACCGGGGAGTACGTGTGCCGGTGCGTATTTCACGATGACGTCGGTCAGAGAGTCTTGCGGGGAGACCGTGTGCGTTGCGATCGGTATGCGGTCGTAGGTGACGCCCTCGACCGTGATGGAGAGGTTCTTTCCCTTATTGGGAACGGCAACCATGGAGTTCCTTTAGTTCAGTGGGGCACCGGCACATGAGGGAGAGACTGTGTGATGCGGGTCGGCAGACGAGGCGCGCGGTAGGCCCCTGAGCGCACCATCGCGAGCCCAAGCCTAACATTCCGACCCTACGGACAGGCCGGGCGCACGGCGGGTCGAAGGTCAGAACTCCGCGACCGCTGCGTAAACGGGGAGAAGGCCCTGGGGCGTCCCGGATGCCCGTGGCTTGGCTTGGAAAACGCCCGTGTTGTAGTTCGCTTCGATGATGAGTGGCCCGTTTGGGGCAATCGCAACGTCCCAGCCGACATACGGAACGTCGGTGAGTTCCAAGGCGGCTTTCGACACGAGTTCGATGACCTCGCTGAATCTCGGCACGCGAAAGCCGACGATCGAGGTTCCGGAGAGTGGGTGCACGGTATGCATCGCGTCGTGACGGTCAAAGGCGGCATAGAGCGCGACACCGTCGGGATCGAGCATCGTGTACATGCCCCCGGCACTGAAGTTATCGATGTCCCCACCCGCGCCCATTTTGAGGACCCGCGCCAGAACATGCACGACTCCGTCCCGAACGAACGTGACGATCCGAAGCGTGTTGACACTCGTCGCGTTCAACAAGGCCATGTCAGGGTGCTGCACAACGAACTCTTCGAGCAGGAACTGGCGGCTCGACGAGAGCCTGTCGCGCAGCTCGCCGGCGGACTCATTCCCGTCGCGAACAATCTTTTCGATTCCCGCGCCACCCTCGCTGTCGGGGACCTTGGCCATGACAAGCGGATGCCGCACAAGGAACGTCGCGAGGTCCTTGTCCGACGATTCCCGGATATCAATCCAGTCACGCCGAACATAGGCCTCGAATCGCCGATTGAATCGAGACTTGTCACGGAGGTCGTAACGGTCCTGCCCGATGTTGTATCGGCGCGCGATGTGGTCTGACTTCGGGTGGGTCATGAAGGTGCGACGTTCGGCCGCGCTCAACAACGCGAAATCCCAATCCTGAAAGTCCTGAAACCCGCACTCGTAGCGCACAGAACACTGGAGCATGTCGATCAGCACGACGAGAGAAGGCCGGTGGGCAATGCGGGCGATAGAGCGGGCGGACTTCCAGAGCCGCGGAAGGTTAATTGACTTCGCCCGGTCGAACAGGTAGCTCGCGCGCAGCCGAAGCTTTCCCATCACACGATGGACTATACCGGGACGCTAGGGTTTACCCATGGATTCTGGGAACACCGCTTTTGTTCTGATTTGCGCGGCGCTCGTGCTCATGATGACGCCCGCACTCGCCTTCTTCTATGGCGGCCTCGTCCAGGCCAAGAGTGTCGTGAGCATGATGATGCTGAGCTTCGGTTCGTTGGCGCTGATCTCTCTGCTCTGGGTTGTTTACGGTTACGCGATTTCGTTCGCAAATCCGGGTGACCCGGGATATGTGGGCATTCCCGGCTTCATTGGCATCAACCTTGGCGACATTGGTCTCGAGGCACTCCTTGATGCACCTCCCATGGGTGGCATTCCGCCACTCGCCTTTGCCGCATTCCAGGGTACCTTCGCGATTATCACTGTGGCCCTCATCTCGGGCGCCGTAGCTGACCGAGCACGATTCGGCGCCTGGCTCGTATTTGCGGGATTCTGGGCCACGCTCGTTTACTTTCCGGTGGCGAGCTGGGTCTTCAATATCGTTCGCGACGACAGCGGAGAGATTGTCGGCGGGGGTTGGCTGGTCGACAAATTCGGCTTGATTGACTTTGCCGGTGGAACCGTGGTTGAGATTGCTTCGGGTTCCGCGGCGCTCGCGTTAGCCATTGTTCTCGGCACGCGGGTGGGCTTTGCCAAGGGTGTTCACAAGCCTCACAACGTACCGTTGGTCTTGTTGGGTGCGGGTCTGCTCTGGTTTGGTTGGCTGGGATTCAACGCTGGATCCGAGTTGGCGGCGGACGGCGTGGCCGCGTTGGCTCTCATTAATACGATTGCCGCTCCCGCGGCGGGAATTATTGGCTGGCTGATCGTCGAGAGAATCAAGGACGGCAAGGCTACGTCGGTCGGCGCGGCGTCGGGTGCCATCGCTGGCGCGGTCGCCATCACCCCGTCGTGCGCCTCGCTTACTCCGCTGTGGGCCATCGTCGTCGGACTCATCGCGGGAGTGTTGTGTGCCCTCGCCGTCGAGCTGAAATTCCGCTGGGGCTTTGACGACTCTCTCGACGTCGTCGGCATCCACCTCGTGGGTGGACTCGTGGGAACTCTTGCGATTGGAATCGTGGGCACCGAAGTGGGTCTCATCTTCAGCGGATCATTCACGCAGCTGGGGAGTCAGGCGCTCGCCTCGCTCGTGGTCATGGTGTTCAGCTTCGGCATGACGTGGATCATCGGAACCGTCATCGACAAGACGATGGGCTTCCGCGTGCGCAACGAAGACGAGCTCGCCGGCATCGATACGGTGATGCACGGCGAAGAGGGATACGCCATCGACGGCTACTAAAGTAGCCAGACTTTCGGGTTGGTGGGCGATACCGGACTCGAACCGATGACCTCTTCCGTGTGAAGGAAGCGCGCTACCAACTGCGCCAATCGCCCGCACAACCACACTAGCGAATTGCCGTAGGTCGAACGTCACACGGCTCCTCCTTCTGGTCGACCCGGGTGTCGAGTTTGTCTATCGGGCGCTCGGCAGACTAAAGTTCGATAGGTACGGTGCAAGTCGTACATGCGGATGTGGCGCAGTGGTAGCGCATCACCTTGCCAAGGTGAGGGTCGCGAGTTCGAATCTCGTCATCCGCTCGAGTGGGTATGTTTCTCGACCGGCTCACCGGTCGTGGCGTGCCACTTCTGGTGGATTGGCCGAGAGGCGAGGCAGCGGCCTGCAAAGCCGTATACACCGGTTCGAATCCGGTATCCACCTCCATGCGAGGAACTCCTCAGGAGTTCGTCGCATGACCTGACATCACGGTGAAGTTGGCTGTGACAAGGGCGATTGGCGCAGCGGTAGCGCGCTTCCCTGACACGGAAGAGGTCATCGGTTCGATCCCGGTATCGCCCACCACGAGGAGCCTCATCTCGGGCGGATAGGCTAGAAGCCCACCCGTAAAGAGAAAGCAGATCTGTGAGCACAGATTCCTCGCCCCTCGTCGCCTCTTCCGATAGAGACGGCTTCGCGCTCTTTTCGGACCGCAGCATTGTGGCCATGCGTGTCAATGGGGAGTTGCGTGATCTGGCGGCCCGAGTAGCGGTCGGAGACACGGTCGAGCCCGTGACGATTGACTCTCCCGACGGGCTCAGTATCTTGCGTCACTCTGCCGCCCACGTTCTGGCACAGGCGGTGCAAGGGATCAACCCCGAAGCCACACTCGGTATCGGACCGCCCATCACGGATGGCTTCTACTACGACTTCGATGTCGCCGAGCCCTTCGATCCCGACCAGTTGAAGCAGTTGGAAAAGGCCATGGAACGCATCGTGCGTTCCGGTCAGCGCTTCATGCGCCGAGTGGTCACCGAGGATGAGGCCCGCGCAGAACTTGCTGGCGAACCCTACAAACTCGAACTGATCGGCCTCAAGGGCTCGACCGGTGCGACCGAGGGTGGCGACAACGAGAACGTCGAGGTCGGCGGTGCCGAACTCACCATCTATGACAACGTTGACCCGGCAACGGGGGAGACGGTCTGGAAAGATCTCTGTCGCGGACCTCACCTGCCTAACACGCGCATGATTGGCAACGGATTCTCGCTGACACGCGTTGCCGCGGCCTACTGGCGCGGGAGCGAGAAGAACCCGCAGCTCCAGCGCATCTACGGCACGGCGTGGCCCACGAAGGATGAGCTCCGCGAGTATCAGGCCCGCCTCGAGGAAGCTGCCAAGCGAGACCACCGACGCCTGGGTGTTGAGCTCGACCTCTTCAGCTTCCCCGAAGAAGTGGGCTCGGGTCTGCCCGTGTTTCATCCCAAGGGCGGCATCATTCGTCGCACCATGGAGGACTACTCCCGTCGCCGCCACGAGGAATCGGGCTACGAATTCGTCTACACGCCACACATCACCAAGTCGAATCTGTTCGAGCAGAGCGGCCACCTCGCGTGGTACTCCGACGGCATGTTCCCGCCGATGCACATCGACGAAGTGCGCAACGACAAGGGCGAGATAACGCGAGCGGGTGTTGAGTACTACCTCAAGCCCATGAACTGTCCGTTCCACATTCTTATCTACCGCTCGCGCGGGCGAAGCTACCGGGACCTGCCGCTACGCATGTTCGAGTTCGGCTCGGTTTATCGCTACGAGAAGTCCGGCGTGGTCCACGGCCTCACCCGGGTCCGCGGCATGACGCAGGACGACGCCCACATTTTCACAACGCGCGAAAGGCTTCGCGAGGAACTCACGAGCGTGCTCTCGTTTGTTCTCGACCTGCTTCGCGACTACGGTCTCGATGATTTTTATTTGGAACTCTCCACCAAGGACCCCGAAAAGTACGTCGGCGACGACGCCATTTGGGATGAAGCGACATCAACCCTGCAGGCCGTGGCCGAAGAGTCGGGTCTGACGTTGGTTCCTGACCCCGGCGGAGCCGCGTTCTATGGCCCCAAGATTTCCGTTCAGGCGCGCGACGCTATTGGTCGCACGTGGCAGATGTCGACCATTCAGCTCGACTTCAATCTGCCCGAACGCTTTGACCTTGACTACACCGGATCAGACGGTGCCAAGCACCGCCCGGTCATGATTCACCGCGCGCTGTTTGGCTCCATCGAGCGTTTCTTTGGTGTGCTGACCGAGCACTACGCGGGCGCCTTTCCGCTGTGGCTCTCACCCGTCCAAGCAATCGGTATCCCGGTCGCCGAGGAGTACGCCCCCTATCTCGACGATGTGATGGCCCAAATGCGTGCTGTCGGCATTCGCGCGAGCATGGATGCTTCGGATGACCGTATGCAGAAGAAGATTCGTAACGCGACGGCCGACAAGATTCCTGTCCAGGTCATCGTGGGTGAAGAGGACCGCGCCAAGGGTGCCGTCAGTTTCCGATTCCGCGACGGTAGCCAGCGCAACGGAATCCCCGTGGCCGAGGCCATCCAGCTGATTCGCACGAGCATCGATGCGCACCGCCAGGTGAACGGTGCCGACGACCTGTGATCGACGATCACGAAACTTTTGACGCTGAGCATCTTGCGGGTGTGCCCGACGAGTTTCAGCGGCTGTGGACCCCACACCGCATGGCGTACATCAACGCGGGTGCCGACGCCAACGAGGGTGAGCAGTGCCCGTTCTGCCGTGTGCCGGAAATGTCGGATGAAGACGGGCTCATCGTGTTTCGGGGGACGCTGGCCTACGTCGTCATGAACCTGTACCCCTATAACTCCGGGCATGTACTGGTCTGTCCCTACCGTCATGTTGCGTTGTATGACCAAGCAACCAGCGAGGAAATTGCCGAAATCGGTAGCCTGACTCAAGCGGTGATGCGTGTGACGCGTCACGTCTTCGCCAACGAAGGCTTTAACATAGGAATGAATCAGGGTCGTGTTGCCGGAGCCGGTGTGGCCGGTCACCTGCATCAGCACATTGTTCCTCGCTGGTCAACAGACTCGAACTTCTTTCCCATCATCGCCAAGACAAAAGCAATGCCCCGATTGCTGTCGGATGTTCGTCAGCTACTCGCGGATGCGTGGATCACCGAAACGGAATAGAGAAAATCATGGCTGACTCAACTCCTCAACTGGGTACCGACCGCGTCAAGCGTGGCCTCGCCGAAATGCTTAAGGGCGGCGTGATCATGGATGTGGTGACGGCCGAACAGGCCAAGATTGCCGAGGACGCGGGAGCCGTCGCCGTGATGGCACTCGAGCGAGTTCCGGCCGACATTCGCGCACAGGGTGGAGTTGCTCGCATGAGCGACCCCGACCTCATCCAGGGAATCATCGACACCGTGTCCATTCCGGTGATGGCGAAAGCGCGCATTGGCCACTTCGTCGAAGCCCAGATTCTGGAAACGCTCAAGGTGGACTACATCGACGAGTCCGAGGTGCTCAGCCCCGCCGACTACGTCAACCACATTGACAAGTGGAAGTTCACGGTTCCTTTCGTCTGTGGTGCGACCAACCTCGGTGAGGCACTGCGACGCATCAATGAGGGTGCGGCCATGATTCGCTCCAAGGGTGAGGCAGGTACCGGCGACGTATCCGAGGCCACCAAGCACATCCGCAAGATCAAGAGTGAAATTCGTGCCCTGTCATCGATGTCGGAAGATGAGCTCTACGTGGCTGCCAAAGAACTTCAGGCGCCGTTTGCTCTCGTTCAAGAAGTTGCGCGCACCGGAGCCCTTCCCGTCGTGCTTTTCACGGCCGGGGGTGTCGCGACTCCTGCTGACGCCGCCATGATGATGCAGCTCGGTGCCGACGGCGTTTTTGTCGGTTCGGGAATCTTCAAGTCGGGCAATCCCGCGGAGCGCGCGGCAGCCATCGTCAAGGCGACCACGTTCTATAACGATGCCAGCGCCGTTGCGGACGCCTCGCGCGGCCTGGGTGAGGCCATGGTGGGCATCAACGTGTCAGACCTGCCGGCGCCGCACCGCCTCTCCGAACGTGGCTGGTAGTTCACCACTGATCGGCGTACTCGCCCTCCAGGGCGATGTGCGTGAACACGAGCTCGTTCTCGACGCGCTGGGCGTGGCGCACGTCGCTGTTCGCACGCCAGCCGAGCTGGCGGAGGTCGATGGGCTCATCATCCCCGGTGGCGAATCAACGGTGATTGACAAGCTCACGCGCATCTTTGGCATGCGCGAGCCCCTGCGCGCACGAATCGCCGCCGGTATGCCGGTCTTTGGCACATGTGCCGGCCTGATTATGCTCAGCAATCGGTTGAGTGATGCCACGCACGATCAGCAAACTTTGGGCGGGCTAGACGTCACCGTGCGGCGCAATGCGTTTGGGTCTCAGGTTGAGTCGTTTGAAACAACGTTGCACGCACCCGACGTCACCGACGACGGCGTTGCGGCATCGTTTATTCGCGCTCCACTCGTGGAGGAGGTTGGGCCGGATGTGCGCGTTCTCGCCACGCTCGACGATGGGCGCATTGTGGCCGTGCAACAGGGCAACATCCTCGGCATTTCCTTCCATCCCGAGATTTCGGGTGATCTGGCATTTCACAACTACTTTGTTGGGCTCGTCGCCGACGCGGTGAGCAGCGTGCACGCGTAGAATTGACGGCATGTCCGGACACTCCAAGTGGGCGACCACGAAGCACAAGAAGGCCGTCATCGACGCCCGCCGTGCCAAGTCATTCGCCAAGCTGATCAAGAACATTGAAGTCGCCGCCAAATTGGGTGGCGCCGATATGAGCGGTAACCCCACCCTCGTGGATGCGGTTCAGAAGGCCAAGAAGTCGAGTGTTCCCAACGACAACATCGACCGTGCCGTCAAGCGCGGAGCGGGCCTCAGCGGCGACGCCATTGAGTACTTCACCATCATGTACGAGGGCTACGGCCCGAGCGGTGTTGCCCTGTTGATTGAGTGCCTCACCGATAACAAGAACCGAGCGGCCGCCGAGGTGCGCACGGCCATGTCGCGCAGTGGTGGCACGATGGCCGACCCCGGCAGCGTTGCCTACAACTTTGCCCGCAAGGGTGTCATTCGCGTCAGCGGTGATGTCTCTGAGGATGACGTGCTCGCCGCAGTGCTGGATGCGGGCGCTGAGGACGTGTCGAGCCACGGAGGAACGTTCGAGATCATTACCGACACGGCCGACCTGGTCAAGGTGCGCACGGCGCTTCAGGATGCCGGAATTGATTACGATTCTGCCGACTCAGAGTTCGTGCCCAATCTCGAAGTGCAGGTTGACGCCGAGGCGGCCCGCAAGGTGTTCCGCATCATCGAAGCGCTGGAAGACAGCGACGACGTTCAAAACGTCTACAGCAATTTTGACGTCAGCGACGAAGTTCTCGCCGAGCTCGAGCAAGACTAGTTCGCGCCAGTGCGCATCCTTGCGGTCGATCCCGGTCTGACCCGCTGTGGCGTCGGAGTTATCGATTCCGCGGCCGGACGTCGGGTGACGTTTGTCGACGTATTCGTTGTGCAAACGCCAGCGGATGCCCCCCTGAGTGAGCGTCTCTTCGCTGTCCACACAGCTATCGACGCCGCCATCACGCGCCATGCGCCCCAACAAATCGCCCTCGAGCGGGTCTTCGCTCAGCACAACCTTCGCACGGTGATGGGCACGGCACAGGCCAGCGGTGTGGTGTTGGCTCTCGCGGGTGCCCACGGGCTTCCTGTCGCCCTCCACACTCCGAGCGAGGTCAAGGCCGCGGTATCGGGCAACGGGCGCGCGAATAAGGCGCAGGTTGCGACGGCCGTGCGAAAGATTCTGACGCTCGACGAGTCAGCTCTCCTGCCAGACGCAACCGACGCCCTCGCTCTCGCCGTCTGCGCGGCATGGCGCACGGGCATCGAGCCGGCAACCGCGGCGGCCGGTTCAGCGAGCTCTGGCCTCACTCCAGCTCAACAATTGTGGCGCGACGCGGAGAGGCGAACGTCCTCGTCTCGCCGACGAACATAGTCTTTCTTTCGTGATTTCATCGCTGCGCGGAACCATCGAGGCGCAAACTCCCGGGTTCGTCGTCATTGACGTTGCGGGAGTGGGATACGGCGTCCATGTCACCCCGACACACGCGCTCTCACTTGCTGTGGGGGAGAGCGCTCACCTCGTCATCACGACGATTGTGCGTGGAGACGCCATTACGCTCTACGGTTTTGAGTCCCGCGAGTCGGGCCAAATTTTTGACACACTGCTCTCGGTGACGGGCGTGGGTCCGCGTTCGGCCCTCGCCGTTCTGTCTGAACTCACCCCGGCGCAGGTGTTCGATGCCGTAGCGAACGACGACGATAAGGCGTTCACGCGGGTTTCGGGAATCGGGCCCAAGACAGCCAAACTCATTTGCGTGCAACTCGCGGGACGCTTGGCTGCGGTCTCGGCGCATGACACCGCAGTCGGAGCCGGCGAGAAGAGCGCTCCCGTCGATGCGGTTGTCGCAGCACTCGTGGGCCTCGGCTGGTCGGATCGCTTGGCTCGCGAAACCATGGCCGACGTGGAGACGACCGGGAAGACGACCTCACAGTTGTTGCGCGAGGCCCTCGCTCTGATGGCGAGACAGTCGTGAGTGACGAGACCGTGCTGTCCAGCATCCCAGCGGACGACGCGGAACGTCAGTTCGAAAGCGCCTTGCGGCCTACGAGCCTCCATGAGTTTGTGGGGCAGAAGCGTGTGGTGGCCCAGTTGGACGTTCTCCTGCGTGCGGCCGCTCAGTCGGGTCGAACTCCCGACCACGTGCTCCTGTCGGGTCCACCCGGCCTCGGCAAGACCACGCTGGCCATGATCGTCGCCCACGAGACGGGCCAAGCCATTCGCGTATCGAGCGGTCCCGCAATCTCACACGCCGGAGACCTCGCGGCACTGTTGTCTGCCCTGGTGCCCGGGGAGATTCTTTTCATTGATGAGATTCACCGCATGGCCAAGCCGGCAGAGGAAATGCTCTACCTCGCCATGGAAGACTTCCGCATCGACATCATGGTCGGCAAGGGAGTGGGTGCCACGTCTATTGCCTTGGACGTTCCTCCGTTTACCCTCGTCGGTGCCACCACGCGGACGGGCCTACTGGCCAACCCGCTTCGAGATCGCTTCGGTTTCACCGCCCACCTCGAGTTTTACGACGTCGACGAACTCGAAAGAGTTCTCGGGCGGTCAGCGCGCCTTCTGTCTCTCGACCTCCCGCCCTTGGCGTTGGCAGAGATTGCGCGGCGCAGTCGCGGGACCCCGCGAATCGCAAATCGTCTCCTCAGGCGCGTTCGCGACTACGCCGATGTCCACGGCGGGACGGACGCCCTCTCGAGCGCTCAAGCGGCTCTCGATTTGTTTGACGTTGATGCTCGTGGGCTGGATCGACTCGACCGAGCCGTCCTTGAGGCGCTCCTCGATCGTTTCGAGGGTGGACCAGTGGGGCTGAGTTCGTTGGCCGTCTCCGTGGGCGAAGAAACCGAGACGGTGGAATCCGTTGTCGAGCCATTTCTCATTCGGGAGGGCCTGATGGCGCGAACGCAGCGCGGTCGAGTGGCCACGCGTGCCACGTGGGAGCATCTTGGTCGAACTCCGCCAGAACGCGGCACGCTCTTCGACTAAATACTCAGCATTAGCGCCATATACTCAATTAGCGCCCACAGTGGGCCTTAGCTTCGATTGGATTCTCGTGGACTTCACCAAGTTTGACCCAACACTTCTCCTCATGGGCGCCGTTCTCGTCGTGCTCATCATTTTCATGGTTCGCAACAGCCGCAAGCGTCGTCGCGATGCCGCCGAGATGCAAGACAAGGTCAAGGTTGGCGCCGAGGTCATGACCAACTTTGGTGTTTATGCACACATCAAGAAAATCGATGACGTCGACAACAAGGTTGTTCTCGAAACGTCTCCCGGAAACACGCTGACCGTTCACCGTCAGGTCATCGCACGCGTTGTTGAGGCTCCCGCGACTGCTACCAAGAGTGCACCAGAGCCCAAGGCTGCCGCCCAAGTTGCTGCTAAGCCTGCCAAGAACGCCGCTGACCCTCAGTTTGGTGAGCGCGTTCAGAAGCCGGCGACCAAGCCCGCGCGTAAGCCGGCATCAGGTTCTAGCAAGTAGGCTTTAGCCGCATCTTCCTCTTCCGCTGATACCGAAAGCGAACCTTTTCTCCGTGGCTCGAAGTACTCAAGCTCGCCAAGCTGTGCGCAACCTCATCTGGCTTGCCGTCATCATCGCCGTCCTCGTGGTCGGCACGGGTGCCGGTGTGCTCTTTGGTAGTGGCACGTGGACACCCAAGTTGGCTCTCGACCTGCAGGGCGGCACGCAGATTGTGCTGACACCCAAGGTCAATGACACGACGGTCACCGAAGAGCAGCTCAAGCAGGCTGTGGCGATCATTCGTCAGCGCATTGATGCCTCGGGTGTCTCAGAAGCAGAAATCAACACGCAGGGCTCCAGCAACGTCGTCGTGTCCATTCCGGGCACGCCGGATAAAGAAACTGTTGCCCGCATCGAGGCTTCGGCCAAGTTGGACTTCCGTCCCGTTCTTGCGACCTCGGGACCAACGAACGAGGTTGCCAACGCCGATGGAACCACGAGCACGGCGGATCCGGCGAATATTGACCCCAACCTGCCCAGCACGCCCCTTGTTCAGCCCTCAAACGGGTCGGACATGAACTGGGTGACGCCCGCATTGGCCGCGCAGTATCAGGCGTTCTCGTGCGCCTCGGAGGACGTTCAGTCGGCGAGCACCGCACCGGTAGACCTTCCCCTGATCACCTGTGATCCCAGTAACACGGTGAAGTACTTGCTCGGTCCCGTCGAGGTTGACGGCAGCGACATCAGTGACGCTTCCGCCGGCATCATCACCACGCAGACGGGTGCGTCCACCGGCCAATGGGCTGTCGACATTGTCTTCGACCCAGCCGGGACCAAGAAGTTTGCCGACACCACCACGCGCCTCGTCGGTCTTACGGGAGCACAGAACCAGTTCGCCATTGTGCTCGATGGGCTCGTGATTTCGGCCCCCAGCACTCAGTCAGCCATCACCAACGGGAAGCCCCAAATTTCAGGTGGGTTCACGCAAACCTCGGCAAAGACATTGGCCGATCAGTTGAAGTATGGCGCTCTGCCCATTGGCTTCCAGGTCCAGAGTTCCGACACCATTTCGGCGACGCTTGGCGCTGCCCAACTTCTCAGTGGCCTTCTGGCTGGTGCTATCGGGCTGGCATTGGTGATCATTTATTCGCTCATCCAGTATCGCGCGCTCGGTTTCGTCACGATTCTCTCTCTTGTCGTTGCGGCCGTCATCACGTATTTCACGGTCACGATTCTGTCGGCGCAAGAGGGATTCCGGTTGTCTCTTTCCGGCGTCGCGGGCTTGATTGTGGCCATCGGAATCACGGCCGACTCATTCATCGTTTACTTCGAGCGAATCCGTGACGAGCTCCGTGAGGGGCGCGGGCTCGAGTCCGCTGTCGATTCGGGTTGGCGCCGCGCCATCCGGACCATCATCGTCAGCGACTCGGTCAACTTCCTCGCCGCGCTCGTGCTCTTTATCTTGGCTATCGGAAACGTTCGTGGTTTCGCACTCACACTGGGTCTCACGACGATCGTTGACCTTGTCGTGGTGGCTCTCTTCACTCACCCTATGCTTCAGCTTCTCGCGCGCTCGCGCTTCTTTGCGAGTGGTCATCGACTCAGCGGCCTGGGTCACATGTCGCTGAATGCCGTCTACCAGGGTCGCGGTCGCTTCCAAGTGACAAAATCACCCGGTGTAAAAGAAACCAAACTCAAGTCGGCGAGCCGTGAAGCAGCACGGCGCCAGACGATTGCTGAGCGCAAGGCTGCTCTCGACGCAGCAGATCGGGGCGAGAGCTAATGGCGACCATGGGCCAATTTGGTAACGACCTCTATTCCGGAGCTCGGTCATTCCGCTTCGTTGAGCGCCGCCGCTGGTGGTATCTCATTTCCATTGCTCTCGTGCTCATCAGCATTCTTGGTCCTCTGGCCCGCGGCGGCTTCCAGATCGACAAAGCCTTCAACCTCGGCATCGAGTTCACCGGTGGCAGTGAGTTCACCGTATCCAACGTTCCTGACACCAACCAGCAGATCGCCAGTGATGCCGTTGCCACGGTTGACTCTCAACTCGTGCCCAAGATTTCCATCGTGGGTTCGAACTCCATTCGCGTTCAGACCCAGCAAATGACCAACGAACAGACCGATGCGGTCTCGGTAGCTTTGGCAACGGGCTATGGCGTTCCGGATACGAATGTGACGTCGTCGTTCATTGGCGCCACGTGGGGAGCCGACATCACGACCCAGGCGCTTCGCGCGCTGATCGTCTTCCTCGTGTTGGCCGGCATCGTTCTTGCTTTGTACTTCCGCACGTGGAAGATGTCCCTCGTGGCGATCATTGCGCTGATTCACGATGTGATTATTACTGCCGGCATCTATGGCATTACGGGATTTGAGGTCACGCCCGGTGCCGTGATTGGTCTCCTCACAATCCTGGGCTACTCGCTGTATGACACCGTTGTGGTGTTCGACAAGATACGTGAGAACACCACGGGCCAAACCCGTGACGCATCTCTGACCTTTGGCCAGCAAGTCAATCTCGGTATCAACCAAACGTTGGTTCGCTCGTTGAACACGGCCGTTGTTGCCGCGCTTCCCGTTGCGGCCATCCTGTTCATCGGTGCTTTTGTCTTGGGCGCGGGAACCCTCCGCGACATTTCGTTAGCGCTTCTCGTCGGAATTGTTGTGGGAACATACTCCACAATCTTCTTAGCAGCGCCGCTGTACGCCGGAATGCGCATGCGCGAACCCGCCATCAAGAAGAACGACACGCGTCTGCGCGAACTTCAGGAAAAGGCGCGTGAGCGCGCCGACGCCTAACC
The DNA here is from genome assembly GCA_947450345.1 of Actinomycetota bacterium. Lineage (GTDB taxonomy): Bacteria > Actinomycetota > Actinomycetes > Actinomycetales > Microbacteriaceae > UBA963. The sequence goes on along the minus strand of CANFVD010000005.1, from coordinate 21,205 downwards.
GCCGCTGAGTTAACCCCGATAATAGAGATATCGGGAGGCGCAATGACGGAAGTTCCGGCAACCACTAATGCCCTGCGCCGCCTTGTGCCCAGAATCTTTTGGCGGGCAACAGGCACGGATGGCTTTGAGCTGCTGGTTCGCACCGTTCGCGCCCAGCATCCCAAAGCGGACGTTGCCAGCTTGGAACGTGCCTACGAGGTCGCGCGCCGGGCACACGAGGGCCAGACCCGGAAGAGTGGCGAGCCGTACATCACCCATCCCGTGGCGGTGGCGCAGATTCTGGCGGAGTTGGGCATTGGCGCTAAGACACTGATTGCCGCTATTCTGCACGACACCGTGGAAGATACCGACTACACGCTCGCCCAAGCGGAGATCGACTTTGGCGCCGAAGTAGCCATGCTTGTCGATGGCGTGACCAAGCTCGACCGCGTGACGTATGGGGAATCCGCTCAGGCAGAGACGGTTCGCAAGATGATCGTCGCGATGTCGCGCGACATACGTGTTCTCGTCATCAAGCTCGCTGACCGACTTCACAACGCGCGGACGTGGGGTTTTGTTGCACCGGAGAGTGCCGCGCGGAAGGCGCGGGAGACACTCGATATTTTTGCCCCGCTGGCCCATCGCCTCGGAATTTCTGCGATGAAGTGGGAACTCGAAGATTTGTCGTTCGCTGTGCTCCACCCCAAGATTTACTCCGAAATTTCTAACCTGGTGCAGCAGCGAACTCCCGAGCGGGAAGAGTTTGTGGCGGACGTCATTGCCGCGGTGCGTGACGATCTGCGCGTGAGTCGTATTCGCGGCGAGGTTCAGGGCCGACCAAAACAGTTCTACTCGATTTACCAGAAGATGGTTTTGCGCGGTCGCGAGTTCGACGAAATCTACGATCTCGTGGGCATCCGCGTCATCGTCCCGTCCGTGCGGGACTGCTACGGAATCTTGGGTTCGATTCACAGCCGCTGGAATCCGCTCCCGGGTCGATTCAAGGATTACATCGCAACACCCAAATTCAATCTCTACCAGTCGTTGCATACGACGGTCATGGGTCCGGGTGGCCGGCCCGTAGAGATTCAAATTCGTACCCCAGAAATGCATCAGCGAGCCGAGTTCGGTGTGGCAGCTCACTGGATGTACAAGGCTAAGCAGGCCGGCGGTCGCGGAACCGACACGTTGTCGTTGGCGGATACCGACATGGCCTGGTTGGCGCATATTTCGGACTGGGAAGCTGACACCGATGACCCGCACGAGTTCCTCGACTCGTTGCGATTCGAAATCGGCAGCAAAGAGGTTTACGTCTTTACGCCCAAGGGGAGGGTGATTGGTCTCCCGGCGGGGGCCACCCCGGTGGACTTTGCCTATGCTGTGCACACCGAAGTGGGTCATCGCACGATGGGTGCCAAGGTCAACGGGCGACTGGTGCCATTGGACACCCAGGTAGCTTCGGGTGACGTCATCGAAATCCTCACCAGCAAGAACCCCGACGCCGGTCCCAGCCAAGACTGGGTGGGTTTCGTGGCATCGACGCGCACGAAGTCGAAGATCAAGCAGTGGTTCTCTAAGGAGCGCCGCGATGAGGCGGTGGAGCAGGGCAGAGACATGATTGCTCGTGCCATGCGAAAACAGAATCTGCCTCTGCAGCGTCTCATGACCTCGGACACGCTTGCCGAAGTCACCGCACTACTGAAGTACGACGATGTGTCCTCACTGTATGCGGCTGTGGGAGAGGGGCACGTCTCCACGCAGTCGGTGATCGAGAAAATCCTGTTGAGCGTCAACGAAGAAGTCGACAGCGAGACACCGGATGTCATCATTCCGGCGCGCGGTGGCATGCGTGGCACGCGTCGCAGCGATTCGGGCGTTCTCGTTCGGGGCGCTCCCGACATCTTGGTCAAACTTGCCAAGTGCTGCACCCCCCTTCCGGGAGATGAGATTCGGGGCTTTGTGACCCGCGGGCAAGGTGTCTCGGTGCATCGCGCCAACTGCACGAATGTGACGACGCTGATGCGGGAGCCAGAACGACTCATTGAGGTCGACTGGTCGCCCACGTCGAAGAGCATTTTCCTCGTTCAGGTGCAGGTAGAGGCTCTCGACCGTGCCGCACTTCTTTCAGACGTCACACGCGTCCTCGCCGAGAATCACGTCAATATCTTGTCGGCGACCGTCACGACCACGACCGAACGCCTCGCCCTCAACCGATTCGTTTTTGAGATGAGCGACACGGGGCACCTCGAGCGTCTCCTGAACGCCATCCGACGGATCGATGGTGTCTACGACGCCTATCGGGTGAGCGAGAGCGGCGCGCAGGCGTTGCCGGGCACGGCGCGCAAAGGGTAGGTGCACCGTGCGGCCGACAATCTCAAGGGCATCTTCCGTTCGGTATTTGGTGGCGTGAGCCAGTGAAACCAACTGGCGCACCGCACACGCGTCATCGGGGGAGTAGCGGGCAATGTCGGCTGCGGTACGCGCGGCGCTCGTAACGAGTTTGTTGCCAAATTGTGTGCAGTCGTCGGAGCCAATGTTGAGTTCGCGAACCCGTGCGTGAGGAATGTCCACGTAAAGACGCGCCCCGTGCAGTCCAGCCACAGCGAGATCGCGAGGCGGGTGCGTCAAAACACCGTGCACCCAGAGCGCCGACTGCTCTATCGCAACCGCGTCTTTCAGGCCAGTGGCCAGGTGCGCGTCGAGACGCAACCCAGCGCCGGGAATGGCGTCGATGACGCACACAATGCCCTGCGTGATGACCGCGTGACCATCGCGAACGAGCGCCCAGCGCTCCGCGGGTCTGAAGTCAGTTAGTTCAGAGGTGTGCACGCACCAAGAGTCTCAGTGGCACGCGACGTCATGCGAAAATCCGCACAATCTGTGGAAGAGAGGTCAGCGAGTGATGTGTGTCGGTTAGGAGAGGACAGCCAGCCACGAGCGCTGAGCCGCAATGTCCTCGTCGATTGCCGTCGCACGAACACTATCTCCCGCTGCCTGGGCGGCATCCCGCTCAACCTCGAGAGCGGCGATCTTGGATTCGATTTGGCCGGCAAGACCCTCGGAACGAGCCTGCTTCTCGGGATTTGATTTGTCCCAGTGTGCCTCTTCAAGCTTTCGCACCGCGGTCTCGACCTTTTTCATGCGATCTTCGACCTCGCGGATCTTGGCGCGGGGCACCTTTCCGGCAGCATCCCAACGCTTCTGCAATCCGTTGAGGGTTGCGCGCGCCTGAGCATAGTCAGTGGCCGTGAGAAGTGCTTCGGCCTCGGTGAGGATCTCGAGCTTGATAACCAGGTTGCCCTGATACTCGGCCTCATCGCGCTCAAACTCTTCGTTCTTCGCGGCGTAAATAGCATCGCCGGCTGCCTTGAAACGCTTCCAGAGAGCGTCGTCGACCTTCTTGGGTCCTCGAGGGGCAAGCTTCCACTGGTCGAGGAGGGCGCGGTAGGCGGTAAGGCCAGCGGCACCCTGGGGGATGAGCGCCTCAGCCTTGGTAATCAGTGCCTCTTTTGCCGCCTTGGCGCCCTTGGTGGACTGATCAAGTTCGGCAAAATACTTGCGGCGGGCCTGGTCCAATGTGTTGCGCGCGGCGCGGAATCGCTTCCACAGTTCGTCGGCCGTCGCCTTGGGGAACTTGCGATCCTTCTTCTGGGCTTCCTGCCACTGCGCGAACAGGGCATCAACGTTGGTGGTCATCTGCTTCCACTGGACCTTGCTCAGGTCACCCGAGGCGAGCGCTTCCACCTTCTCGACGAGAGCCGTTCGAGCGGCAATGGCTTCTTCGCGGGCAGCCGCCGTCTGTTCGTTGAGCTCTTCGACCTTCTTCGCGATGCCGTCGTTGAGAGCGGAGATGCGTGTGCGAAGGGCCGCGAAGTCGCCTACGCCAACTCCTTCGTTGACCTGGTCGCTGATCTTGGCGAGGGACGTGGCCAAGTCGTTGTGTGCAGCATCGGACGCGACCCGACGCTCGAAGAGCGACAGGGCGGTGTTGATGTCATCGAACTTGCGCACATAAAAAGCAAGTGCTTCATCCGCAGGAACATCGGCGTATTGACCGACGTGACGCTCAACACCGTCTTCCGTGCAGAAGACGTTGCCATCGCTGTCGACGCGGCCAAACGGGTGAGTGCTCATGAGTGTGCTTCCTGCGAAAGGTGATTACGCCGTCAGTTTAGGGCAGAGACTCAGCCTACTGAAGAGTAAAGGAACCGATGATGGTCTCGACGTTAGGTTTGCCGTCGGAACCGCCGCCCTGAACCCCCGAATCAATAACGGCCGTCTTCAGTTCGTTGAGGCCGCTGGTGATTCGACCGATGACCGAGTATCCGCCAATGCCGTCTTCGGCAGGGAGTTTGGTGTCTTTGTAGACGATGAAGAACTGAGATCCGATTGAGTTTCCGTCACCTCCACGACGGGCCATGGCAATGGTGCCCTCGGGGTACATCCCGTCTGCGGGATCGTTCTCGACCGGTCCGTAGGAATATCCCGGTCCGCCCGTTCCATCGCCATTGGGGTCACCGCACTGCAGAACAAAGAGACCTTCGGTTGTCAGTCGGTGACACGTTACGTTGTCGTAAAAACCGCTTCCCGCGAGTGAGATCGTGCTGGCCACTGCCTGTGGGGCCGCCTGTCCGTCGAGTTCGACGCCGAGGGGGATGCCGTTGATGACAAGAGTGCCGGTCCACGTGCGATCTTCGGCGAGCGCCTTGTCCGGGAGCAGATTGGGATGTGGGGTCACTGAGCCCGAAGCGGAGGGGTTTGGCGTGTAGGGCGAGACAAAGGTGAAGAGCACCTGCGCGCCAATGGCGAGCGCGACCACGGGGATTCCGATGGACAACCAAATTCGATTGTCGCGCTTGCGTCGGGCCTCTTGGGCTCCGTGTGCCTGCTGACGTTCGCGGTAGGCGCGCAGACGCTCGCGTTCGGCCTTGTCTTGAGTCTTGGTGTTTTTCGCCACGTTCGCGTTTCTCTCGTCGTTAACCCATCGGGTGGGGGTGAAGTCCCCTCCAGCAGATTAGCCCACGCCCGGGGAATGAATTCGCGAATATGCTGAGCGCGTGAGCGGTTCTCTCCTGGGTGATGCGACGGCGCCGTTGGCGGTGCGCATGCGTCCGAGGTCGCTTGACGATGTCGTGGGGCAATCAACTCTCTTAGTTGCGGGATCACCCTTGCGCCAGCTCGCCGAATCATCATCCGGCGGCGCGTCGGTCATTCTCTGGGGGCCTCCGGGTACGGGTAAGACCTCATTGGCCTACGCCGTGGCCGCATCAAGCGACCGTCGCTTCGTCGAAATGTCTGCCATCACTGCTGGTGTCAAGGACGTGCGTGAGGCGATGGCTGCCGCTCAGGATTCCCGAAATCTTTACGGCACATCAACACTGCTTTTTCTCGACGAAATTCATCGGTTCACGAAAGCGCAACAGGATGCCCTCTTGCCGGGTGTGGAAAACGGTTGGGTCACCCTGATTGCCGCGACAACCGAGAATCCCTCGTTCAGTGTCATCTCCCCGCTGCTGTCGCGATCGCTGCTGCTGCGGCTTGAGTTGCTGAGTGATGATGAGCTGAGTTCGGTTGTGCGGTCAGCGCTCGAAGCCGCGCACGGCCTGGCCGCAAACTTCACGCTGGCCGACGACGCACTGTCTGCCCTCGTGCGGTTTAGTTCGGGTGATGCCCGACGCGCGCTCACGGCGCTGGATGCGGCGGCTGCCGTTGCGGTCGGTCGTGCTGGCGAGACGTCCCCTCCACTCGAAATTCTGGGCGACGACATTTCGAAAGCCGTGGACCGTGCCCTCCTGCGTTACGACCGGGACGGTGACGAGCACTACGACGTGATCAGTGCCTTCATCAAGTCAATTCGGGGGTCGGATGTCGATGCCGCATTGCACTACTTGGCCCGCATGATTGAGGCGGGAGAGGACCCACGCTTCATAGCCCGCCGCCTGATCATTTCGGCCGCCGAGGACATTGGTCTTGCCCAGCCGCAGGCGCTGCCGTTGGCCGTTGCCGCTGCCGAGGCCGTGGCGCTCATCGGCATGCCTGAGGGGCGCATCCCGCTTGCCGAGGCCACGGTCTTTCTCGCGACATCGCCCAAATCAAACGCCGCGTACGTCGGCATCAATGAAGCCCTCCGAGACGTTCGCGACGGCAAGTCGGGTGTTGTGCCCACTCACTTGCGCGACGCAAGCTATTCCGGAGCCAAGGGGCTGGGGCACGGTGTGGGGTACTCGTATCCGCACAATGACCCCTTGGGAATCGTGCCCCAGGAATACTTGCCCGAGACGCTGCGCGGAAAAACATATTACCGACCCACGGCGCACGGCCAGGAGCGCGAGATCGCCGAACGTCTCGATCGATTGCGCAGCATTCTTCGCGGGGAGTGACCGCGCCCACTCGTGCTAGGATTTTCATGCCTCATCACCTGTGAATGTGCGGCTGCGGACACAGGCAGATGACTTGGCGGGACAGCCCTGTAGCCGGGTCCCGATGGCACACCTCTTGTTCTTGTGGTCTCACCCATCTCGGTGGTTGTGGCCACGCAATCATCGTGTTCACATTTTTGAAAGGACATCGTGTCTACAAAGTCACGTACCCGCAGCAAGACCCGTCTGTCTCGCGCACTCGGAATTCCGCTGACCCCCAAGGCAGCCAAGTATCTCGAGAAGCGCCCCTACGCTCCCGGTGAGCACGGTCGCACCAAGCGCAAGGCAGATTCTGACTACGCCGTTCGTCTGCGTGAGAAGCAGCGTCTTCGCGCCCAGTACGGCATTCGCGAGGCTCAGCTTCGTCGTATCTTCCAGGAGGCGCGTCGCGCCGAGGGCCTGACCGGTGAAAACTTGGTCGAGCTCCTTGAAATGCGTCTGGACGCCCTGATTGTTCGTGCCGGCATCGCCCGTACCACCGCTCAGGCACGTCAGATGGTGGTTCACCGCCACATCCTCGTCGACGGCCAGCTGGTTGACCGCCCGTCGTTCCGCGTCAAGCCCGGTCAGCTCATCCACGTCAAGGAGCGCTCGGAGGGCATGGAGCCTTTCCAGGTTGCCGCCGCCGGTGGACACGTTGACGTGCTGCCTCCCGTTCCCGCGTACCTCGACGTTGAGATCGACAAGTTGCACGCCACCCTCGTTCGTCGCCCCAAGCGCGTCGAGGTTCCCGTGACCTGTGATGTCCAGCTGGTTGTTGAGTACTACGCAGCCCGCTAGTTCTCGTCTCTTTCGGTGCGGGGCGTCCCTTTCGGGCGCCTCGCACTGTTTTTTCTCGCCCTAGAATGAATGTGTTCGTATCCGTCGTGTCAAGGAGTAGTCAGATGAAGTACATCGTCGCCATTCTCGTGGGCGTTGGCCTCGGATTTCTGGTTGCGCACCGCGTCAGCAAGAGCGAGCAGGGGCGCGCGTTCCTCGCCAAAATGGATGCCACGGCCAAGGACCTGTCGGATGCTGTCTCGCAGGGTTACCGCGAACGCGAGAGCCAGTTGCGCTCACGCACGCCGCGCGCTTAGTCCCGCCACCTCATGAAGACCGCTGATATTCGTCAACGGTGGCTCGATTACTTCGGGTCGCGTGGGCACACCGTTGTGCCGTCCGCATCGCTCGTCAGCGACGACCCCAGCCTGTTGTTCACGGTTGCCGGAATGGTTCCGTTCATTCCGTATCTCTCGGGCATCGTTCCGCCGCCGTACCCGCGCGCCACGAGCGTGCAGAAGTGCATTCGCACCCTCGACATCGAGGAGGTTGGCAAGACCACGCGTCACGGCACATTTTTCCAGATGAACGGCAACTTCTCGTTTGGCGACTACTTCAAGGCAGAGGCCATTGAGTTCGCCTGGGAGCTCTTGACGAGTTCCGAGAGCGACGGCGGTTTGGGCTTCGACGAAAAAGACCTGTGGGTCACCGTCTACGAAGATGACGATGAGGCCATCGCGTTGTGGAAGAAGACCGCCGGATTGCCAGATGCCCGCATTCAGCGACGCGGCAAGGAAGACAACTACTGGTCGACGGGTCAGCCCGGACCGGCCGGTCCGTGTTCCGAGATCTACTTCGACCGTGGACCCAAGTACGGCATTGAGGGTGGCCCTGTCGCCGATGAGGATCGCTACATCGAGATCTGGAACCTCGTGTTCATGCAGTATCTGCGCGGCACGGGCACGTCCAAGACGGAATTCGAAATTCTGGGCGAGCTGCCCAACAAGAACATCGATACGGGTATGGGTCTTGAGCGCGTCGCTTTTCTCAAGCAAGGCGTCGAAAACCTCTACGAGATTGACCAGGTAAGACCGGTGCTCGATCGGGCGGCCGAACTTGCTGGCATCACGTATGGCGTCGACCGCGAGGCCGACGTGCGTTTACGCGTTGTTGCCGACCACGTTCGATCCGCACTCATGCTCATGTCGGATGGTGTGAGCGCGTCTAACGAGGGTCGCGGCTACATTTTGCGCCGCCTGTTGCGGCGTAGTGTGCGTGCCATGCGCCTTCTCGGCGTTGACGAGCCAGCCTTCCCGGAGCTCTTCACGGCCTCACGCGATGCGATGGCGTCGGCCTACCCCGAGGTTCAGGCAGACTACGCGCGAATCTCGCAAATTGCTTACGGCGAAGAAGCCGCGTTCATCAAGACTCTTGAGTCGGGAACGACAATTCTTGATCTCGCTGTGGTCGAGGCCAAAGACAACGGTGCCTCACGCCTACCGGGGAGCACGGCGTTCCTTCTGCACGACACGTTCGGTTTCCCCATTGACCTCACGCTCGAGATGGCCGAAGAGGCCGGCGTCAGCGTTGACCGCAGTGCATTCGACAAGCTGATGGCTGAGCAGCGCTCGCGCGCCAAGGCGGACGCCAAGTCGAAGAAGTCCGCAATTGCCGACCTGAGCGTGTACGGCGACTTCCGGGCCCACGGTGAAACGGTCTTTACCGGGTACGGCGTGCTCGAGACCGAGACGCGGGTGCTCGGCCTCCTCAAGGATGGCGTGTCGGTCACCTCGGCATCGACGGGGGACACCGTCGAGATCATCGTCGCCGAAACCTCGCTCTATGCCGAGTCGGGTGGCCAAGATTCAGATGCGGGACGCATCATCGGCGGTTCCTTCGAGGCCGACGTGATCGACGTTCAAAAGCCCGTCAAGGGCCTGGTCTCGCACACGGCTACTCTCCTCACGGGCACAATCGCCGTGGGAGATAAGGCCACGACGGTCGTCGATCGTGCTTACCGGCGCGCTGCAGCACAGGCTCACTCTGCAACGCACCTCGTGCACGCTGCCCTGCGCCAGACGCTCGGGGAGACGGCGAATCAGAGTGGTTCGTACAACAAAGCTGGCTACATGCGCCTCGACTTCTCGTGGAACGAAGCGCTGTCCACGGCCACACGCACCGACATCGAAGAAATCGTGAATGCCGCCATCGAGGACGATCTCGAGGTTGTCACGCGCGAGATGGCCTTGGACGAAGCAAAGAAGCTTGGCGCCATGGCGCTCTTTGGTGAGAAGTACGGCGAGACCGTTCGCATGGTCGACATCGGCGGCCCCTGGAGTCGCGAACTATGCGCCGGCACGCACGTGGAGCGGTCAACTCAAATCGGACTCGTCTCAATCGTGAGTGAAGCATCGGTCGGCTCGTCGAATCGACGAATCGAAGCTTTTGTGGGCAATCAAGCGTTCACGTCTTTTGCTGCGGAGCGAGCGATCGTTCACGAACTGTCCTCGTCACTCAAGGTGCCTCGCGAAGACTTGGTTGCCAGAATCGCCGATCTCACGGCGTCGCTCAAGAATGCCCAGAAGCGTGTCGCCGATTTCGAAAGCGCAAACCTGAAAGACCTTGTACCCGGATTACTTACCCAACTCGACGAGACGGGTGATGTCGCCACGATTCTTGCGGAGGTGTCTGTTTCCCGCGTCGACGATTTGCGCGACCTTGCTGTTGCCGTGCGCGACAACGTTCAGAATCGCTCGTGCGTGATCTCGCTCGCTTCGGTGATTGACGGAAAGCCGAGCATCATTGTTCTCACCACGGCGTCCGCGCGTGACGCAGGTCTCAAGGCCGGAGTGCTCGTCAAGGTGGCTGCCGGCGTTCTCGGTGGTGGTGGCGGCGGTCGCGACGACATGGCGCAAGCCGGTGGTTCCGATGTGACGCGACTACCCGATGCCCTGGCTGCGGTTGCCCAGGCCATCGTCCAGAACTAGAGCGGTTCCTGTGGAGCAGGGGATTCGGCTCGGCATTGATCCGGGGCAGGCCCGTATCGGAGTGGCACTGTCGGATCGTGACGGCCTCCTCGCTATGCCCAGCGAAACCGTTCCCGTCAACGGGGGAGAGATTGACCGCCTCGCGGAGTTGGTCGCCCTCCACGATGTCTCGTGTGTCATCGTGGGGCTGCCAATCAATCTCTCGGGAAAATGGACGGCGTCAACGCGCGCAGCCCATCGCTTGTCTCGCGAACTCGCTGGACGTATCGAGGTTCCCGTGCGCATGATCGACGAGCGACTCACCACGAACACGGCCAACGCTGCGCTGAGATCTTCGGGCCGATCGCAACGCGCCGGTCGTTCAGTGATTGACCAGATTGCCGCTGTTACCCTGTTGCAGCAGGCTCTCGACACCGAACGCCAGCTAAATCGCCCCGCGGGTTGGGCGCTAGACGAGATTGTGGAGCCCCTCGATGACTAACACCGAGCCAAATCAGGGCTACGTTCCCTACGAACCGACCCACGCCGGTCCGCCACCATCCGGCGGGGGTCGACGCACGCGTTCGGGCAAACGCCGCGGTCTCTTCATCACCCTGATCAGCGTCGGCGTGGTTGTCGTGCTCGGCGGTGTTGGTGGCGGACTCTATGCCACGGGAGTGCTCGACTCACTGATTCATTCCGGGCCCGCTGACTACGAGGGTTCGGGCACCGGCTCGGTCACGTTCACCATCAACGAGGGAGACATCGGCGAGGACATCGCCACGAATCTATACAAGGCAGGCGTCACGGCGTCCTTCGACTGCTTCTACGAACTTCTCTTGAAGACCGAACCTGCCCCCACGTTCGTTCCCGGCGTGTTCACGCTCAAGGAGAAAATGTCGGCTGCGGCCGCTTTGCAAGCCCTACTTGATCCGGCGAACGCCCAGGTTGACAAGGTGGCCATTCCCGAGGGCACCTCTGAGGCCGGCATCATTCAGATTATTTCTGAGGCAACGGGGTTGGCAGAGGCCGATATTCAGAAGGTTGCCGAGGATGTGCAGTCGTTCGGCGTACCCGTCGAGGCGCCGAAACTCGAGGGCTTCCTTTTTCCGGCCACATATACCTTTACCCCGGGCACCACGGCACGCGTCATCCTGCAGACCATGGTTGACCGGTGCATGCAGGCGCTTGATGACGCCGGTGTTGCCCCCGAGGATCGCTTTAAGATCATCACCATGGCTTCGCTCATCCAGAAGGAGGCCGGCATTGCTCCCGACTTCCCCAAGGTGTCGCGCGTCTTCTGGAATCGACTCGACGAGAGCTACTGGCCAACCGGACTTCTGGAATCCGACGCCACGGTTGCCTACGGTGCTGGCGTCAAGCGGGTGGAGACAACAGTTGCGGAGCGCGCCGATGAGAGCAATCCCTACAACACTTATGTGCACCCCGGGCCGCTCTTTGCGCCGATCTCCAACCCCGGTGACGTGGCCATCGATGCAGCGCTGCATCCTGTGGACGGCCCGTGGCTGTATTTCGTGTGCGTGAACTACGAAACGGGAGAGACCATTTTCTCGACCACCGCCGATGAGCACGCGGCCGCGGTTGACCAGTGGGGTGCGTGGCTGCGGGAGCACCCCGAATATGACCAGTAAGAATCTGGCGGTCCTGGGTCATCCCCTTGACCATTCGCTGTCGCCGGTTCTTCACGCGGCGGCCTATCGGGTGCTCGGTCTCGACTGGGCCTACGGTCGGCAGGACCTGACCGAGGACCAGCTTGACGGCTACGTGTCAACGCGGGACGCCACATGGGTGGGTTTGTCGCTGACGATGCCGCTGAAGTATCGTGCCACCGAGCTCGCTGATGTCGTGGATGAAGCGACGGCAATCACGGGCGCCTGTAACACTCTGCTGTTTGATCGCGATTCCCGCCGCCTTCAGGGTTTCAACACAGATGTCCCGGCTTTAGCCAGTGTGATTCGTGAGTCGGCGACGGGTGCACCTGACGCTGTCAGTATCGTGGGCGGCGGTGCCACGGCAGTTTCGGCTGTCGTGGCGGCATCCCGTGCCGGAGCTCGAAGCGCGGACATTTTTGTGCGAGACACCACTCGAGCGAGCAATGCTGTCGTGGCGGGTCATGCGTGTGGCATCAACGTTGCCGTTCACCATCTCAGCGATTTTGCCGAGTCCTCGCGAAATGACGTGAGCATCATGACACTGCCGGGGTCGGTTGACCTTGATTTAGCTCAGGCTGGAGCCGAGAACCGCATCCTCATCGATGTTGCTTACTCCCCGTGGCCCACCTCGCGGGCACACACGTGGCAGGCGTCGGGTGGCCGCATTGTCGGTGGACTTCACATGCTTGTTCGCCAGGCTGTGTTGCAGGTTCGCGTTTTTGTCTCGGGATCTGCCGACGTTGCCCTCGATCGCGAGGACGAGGTCCGCACCGCCATGTCTCGGGCCGTGGGACTTGGCGGGCTTTTCGACATCTGAGCTGAGGGGTTAGTGTGAGGCACCCCTCGGGATGATGGCTGAGGCGCGTTGTCTGATGGGCCGGACACAACAGTGTGCTGTGCCAGAATTGAGGCATGTTGCGATGGCTGACGGCAGGGGAATCTCACGGTCCTGAATTGATTGGGATCATTGAAGGATTGCCCGCTGGTGTGCCCGTCTTGCGCGAGACGATTCAGCGTGATCTCGCGCGTCGTCGCCTGGGTTTTGGTCGCGGTGCACGCATGAAGTTTGAGCAAGACGAACTCAGCATCTCCACGGGCGTGCGCCACGGCGTATCACTCGGTGGCCCGGTCGCCCTGCGCATTGGCAACTCCGAGTGGCCCAAGTGGGAAGAGGTCATGAGCCCCTACCCACTCGAGACCGAAATGTCGGACTCGGGTCGCGGCGCCAAACTGACCCGACCTCGCCCCGGCCACGCCGACCTCGTGGGCATGCAAAAGTACAACTTCGATGAGTCCCGACCAGTGCTCGAACGCGCGAGCGCCCGCGAGACCGCCACGCGCGTCGCGCTGGGAGCTATTGCACGGAGTTTTCTTGCCGAACTGGGCATTCGATTCGTCAGCCACACCGTGGCCATCGGTCCGGTCGCAGTTCCCGACTCGGCTCCACTGCCACACCCGACCGACGTTGAACTCATTGATTCCGACGAGATGCGCTGTTTTCACCCCGAAACTGCGGCGCTCATGCTCGCCGAGGTTCAGGCCGTGCACAAAGAAGGCGACACCATCGGCGGCGTTGTCGAGATCAACGCCTACGGACTTCCGCCCGGATTGGGTTCCTTCACGCACTGGGACAAGCGACTGGATTCTCAACTCGCCGGAGCGCTGATGGGCATCCAGGCCATCAAGGGTGTTGAGGTGGGCGACGGTTTTGAGACCACGCGTCGTCGTGGATCCGTGGCGCACGACGAACTGTTCGCCTCGGCCGACGGGATTGCGCGAGAAACAGATCGCGCCGGTGGTATTGAGGGTGGAATGTCAACCGGTACCGTGTTGCGCGTTCGGGCCGGCATGAAGCCCATCGCCACGGTGCCCCACGCGCTCAAGACGGTCGACGTGACCACGGGAGATGCCGCTCCGGCGCACCACCAGCGCTCTGATGTCTGTGCCGTGCCGGCTGCGGGTGTCGTAGCCGAGGCCATGGTGATGCTCGTGATTGCCAACGCGGTGCTCGAAAAGTTCGGTGGCGACTCGCTCACCGAGACCAAGCGCAACCTCGACTCCTACGTGGCGAACATCCCGTCGTCCTTGGCGACGCAGGGCGACGCTGAGTGACGACGACGCGCGCACTTGCTGTTCTGATCGGCCCCATGGCGGCCGGGAAATCTAAAATCGGACGGCGTGTGGCTCGAGACCTGGGCGTTGAGTCAATCGACACCGATAAGACCATCGTTCACGAGCATGGACCGATTGCGCAGATTTTTGCGGAGCGTGGCGAACAGGGCTTTCGCGACGTGGAACGAGAACACGTTAAGCGCGCCCTGAGTCATCCCGCAATCGTGAGCCTCGGCGGCGGAGCTGTTCTCGACGCGGCCACGCAGCACGACCTTGAGCTTCTGCCCGTGGTGTACCTCACCGTGACCCCGGAGGCTGTGGCTCCGCGCATCAACAACGATAAGCGTCCCTTGCTCGCCGAGAACGGCTTAGAGCGATGGAAGGAAATCTTTGCGGAGCGTCGTCCCCTCTATGAGTGGCTCGCCACGGTCACCTATGACACCTCGACCGGCAGCCTCGATGACATCTCGGCGGACATAGCAAAATGGGTGCGTGCGGGATACCCGCGGGAATGGGAGTTTCGCAATGTCTGATGTGACCACCATTCCTGTTTCCGCCGGGGGAGAGTACAACGTTACCGTTGGTCGCGACCTCCTCCTCGGCACGGATGTGCTGACCGATTCGCTTTCCGGCGTCAAGCAAGTACTCATCGTGCACCAGGCATCCCTCGCCATCGTTGCGGCCGAGCTGCGCGACGAGCTTGCGGGGGAGTTCACTGTCCTTCTGGCTGAGGTTCCCGATGCTGAGGCAGCCAAGCGCGTCGAAGTTGCCGCCTTCTGTTGGCAGATTCTGGGCCAGGCAGATTTCACCCGCACCGACGCCATCATCGGGCTGGGAGGTGGCGCGGTGACCGACCTCGCCGGCTTCGTCGCCGCCACATGGTTGCGCGGTGTGCGCTTCATCAGCATCCCCACGACAGTGCTGGGCATGGTGGATGCTGCCGTGGGCGGCAAAACCGGCATCAACACCAATGAGGGCAAGAATCTCGTGGGTGCGTTCTACGCTCCTGCCTCCGTGATTTGTGATGTCGCGCTAGTCGAGTCCCTGCCGCGCAACGAACTCCTCGCCGGTATGGCTGAGGTCGTCAAGTACGGCTTCATTGCCGACTCCGAAATTCTCGACCTCATTGAAGCCGACGTTACTGTGGCCACGGATCCGACATCTGACGTGTTCCGGGTGCTGGTGGAGAAGTCTGTGGGTATCAAGGCGCGCGTCGTCTCCGAGGATTTCCGTGAATCGTCGTTGCGTGAAATTTTGAACTACGGACACACGCTCGGCCACGCCATCGAGCACGCCGAGCGCTACCAGTGGCGTCACGGTGCGGCAATCAGTATTGGCATGGTGTTTGCCGCCGAACTTTCTCGCCTCACCAGCAACCTTGATGACGCCACGGTGGACCGGCACCGCACTGTGCTGGAACTCCTGGGGCTGCCCATCACCTACTCGGCCGGGCGCTGGGAAACTCTGCTCGCCACGATGCGGCGTGACAAGAAGGCTCGGGGATCATTGCTGCGCTTTGTTGTGTTGGAATCTCTCGGTCGGCCCAAGACCCTGGAGGTGCCAGACACGAGTTTGCTGTTTGCCGCCTATCAAGAAATCGCCGGTTAGTCGCCGGTAGTCTGGTGAGCATGAATCGCGTGCTTGTGCTGAACGGCCCCAACTTGGGACGCCTCGGCACGCGTGAGCCCGAAATCTATGGAACCGCGTCGCTGGCGGACCTGACGCGGCAACTGTCTGAGGACGCTCCTGACTGGGAGATTGATGTTCGCCAGTCCGACTCTGAGCCCGAGCTCATGGGGTGGTTGCACGAAGCTACGGACAGCAAGACACCGGTCATCATCAACCCGGCGGCGTTCACGCACTACAGCTACGCACTGCGCGACGCAGTCGCCATGCTGTCGAGCGCGGGTGTTCCCGTGATTGAAGTGCACATCTCGAACCCGCACGCGCGTGAAGAGTTTCGGCGTGATTCCGTCATCTCACCCGTCGCCACGGGTGTTATCGCGGGGTTTGGTTTCGATTCCTATCGTCTCGCCCTGCGCTACCTCATCTCGCTCGACAAATAACCTGACGTTCCGACGGAAAGAAGAGTCACCATGGCAAGTACCGCTGACATCAAGAACGGCATCGTCATCAAGATTGACGGTCAGCTGTGGACGGTGATCGAGTTCCAGCACGTCAAGCCGGGCAAGGGCGGCGCGTTTGTGCGCACCAAAATGAAGAATGTCGTCTCGGGCAAGGTTGTCGACAAGACCTACAACGCGGGAACCAAGATCGAGACCGCCAACGTAGACCGTCGTGACTTTCAGTACCTGTACAACGACGGCTCCGAGTTCATCTTCATGGACAAGACCACTTACGAGCAGATGAGCGTGTCGGCCGTGACCGTGGGAGACGCAGCGAACTTTATGCTCGAGAACCAGGATGTTCAGCTGGCCATTCACGAAGGTTCGCCGCTCTACATCGAACTTCCGACGAGCGTGGTGCTCGAAATCACCTACACAGAGCCGGGTCTCCAGGGCGACCGCTCGACCGGTGGAAACAAGCCGGCGACAGTGGAGACCGGTTATGAGATTCAGGTTCCCCTCTTTCTCGAGACGGGAACCAAAATCAAGGTCGACACGCGTACGGGTGACTACCTCGGTCGCGTTAACGACTAACCCGTGAGTGCCCGCACTAAGGCTCGCAAACGCGCGGTCGACATGCTCTACGCGGCCGACGTTCGTGGCGTTCCGGTGAGCGACATCGTCATGGCGGAGGCGCTCCGCGCAGCATCGGAACCCGAGCGCGAATCGTCGTGGCTCTATGCCCGCGACATCGTTGATGGCGTTGTCGAAAATCTCGCAGAGATAGACCAGGCCATATCGAGCAATGCGCGCGGGTGGACGCTCGAGCGCATGCCCGCCGTAGATCGTGCCATTCTGCGCTGTGCCGCGTGGGAGATCATGTTCAACCCGGACATTCCAGCCGGTGTGGCCACGTCTGAAGCGGTGGCTCTGGCCTCTGAACTCAGCACCGAGGAGTCATCCGGCTTTGTTAACGGCCTGTTGAGTACCATCGCCAACACCTGACCTGATAGAGTCTCAGTAATTAGACATCCTTTAAAGCCGTCCAGAGAGGCGGGGAAGGAGGTCAGGGTGACTGCGAATACCGTCATGCAGTCGGCTGACGTGGCACGCGCCATTACGCGCATCGCTCACGAGATTCTTGAATCAAATCGTGGCAGCGACAACCTCGTGCTTCTCGGAATCCCCACGCGCGGTGTCACGCTGGCAGATCGCATCGCCGCAGCAATTCACGACATCGATGGGGCTGACGTCCCACGTGGCTCACTGGACGTCACCATGTATCGAGACGACCTGCAGAGCAATCCTCTGCGCGAGCCGTCGCCGACCGCGGTTCCCGTCGATATCGACCAAGCCACGGTGGTGCTCGTCGACGATGTGCTCTACTCGGGACGCACGGTCCGGGCAGCCCTCGACGCACTTACCGACTTTGGCCGTCCGGACGTGGTGCGGCTCGCCGTGCTGATTGACCGCGGACATCGCGAACTTCCGATCCGCGCTGACTACGTAGGCAAGAACCTGCCGTCGTCGCCGGGGGAGCGCATCAACGTGTGCTTTGTCGAAACCGACGGTGCGGATGCGGTTGAGATTGATCGCGGTGATGACGCATGATCCCTCACCTCCTCTCGACGCGTGACCTCTCGCGCGAGGTCGCCATTTCGCTCCTCGACACGGCCGAAGACATGGCCGTTCTCGGTCACCGCGATAACAAGAAGCTTCCGGCGCTGCGGGGCAAGACCATCGTCAACCTCTTCTACGAGGACTCCACCCGCACGCGCATTTCCTTCGAGGTGGCCCAAAAGCGTCTCTCTGCCGATGTCATCAATTTCTCGGCCAAGGGATCGTCGGTGTCGAAGGGCGAGAGCTTCAAAGACACCATCCTCACCCTGCGTGAGCTGGGAGTTGACGGTGTTGTCATCCGCCATCCATCCTCGGGCGCACCGCAGTTGCTCGCCGAGCGCGACTGGATTGACGTGCCCGTGGTCAACGCAGGAGACGGCACACACGAGCACCCCACACAGGCCCTGCTGGACGCCTTCACTCTGCGCAAGAACATTCACGGTGCCGATGCGCGCGGCCGTGGACTCGACGGTGCTCACGTGGTCATCGTGGGCGACATTCTGCATTCGCGGGTAGCTCGGTCGAATGTCTGGCTGCTGGAGCACTTGGGTGCTCGCGTCACGGTGGTGGCCCCCGTCACACTCATCCCCGCCGGTGCGAGCAGCTGGCCCATAACGATTTCGCACGATCTCGACTCAGCGCTGAGCCAGCCGGTCGATGCCGTCATGATGCTGCGCGTGCAGTCCGAGCGGATGCGCGACGCCTACTTTCCCAATGCCCACGAGTATTCCCAGGGCTGGGGCCTCACCGAAGAACGTTTCGCGGCCCTGTCACCCCAGACTCTCGTGATGCACCCGGGCCCGATTAATCGCGGCCTCGAGATTTGTTCGACCGCTGCCGACTCGGCGCAGTCGGTCATCCTGCAGCAGGTGGCCAACGGAGTGTTCGTGCGGATGTCCGTGCTGTATTCGATTCTCACCGGAACCTCGGAGGTACCCCATGAGTAACTCGCTCCTCTTTCGCCAGGCCACACTGCCGGGTGGCGAGCAGGCAGACGTATTGGTGCGCGATGGGCTCATCGCGGAGATTGGTTCGGTCTCGAGTGACGCGTCTCGCGTGATTGACGCGGCCGGGCTGCATATCCTGCCCGGACTGGTTGACCTCCACACTCACTTGCGTGAGCCCGGCTTCGAAGCGAGCGAAACGATTCTCACGGGCTCGCAGGCGGCGGCCGCCGGCGGATTTACGACCGTGTTTCCGATGGCCAATACGTCCCCGGTCGCCGACAACGCGAGTGTGGTGGAGCTCGAACTTTCGCGTGGGCGCGAAGCGGGTTACGTCCAGGTGCAGCCGATTGGTGCTGTTACCGCGGGACTAGCCGGCACTGCGCTTGCCGACCTCAAGGGCATGGCTGACTCACGGGCACGCGTGCGGGTGTTCAGCGACGACGGCAAGTGCGTGCACGATCCGCTCGTGATGCGTCGCGCGCTGGAATATGTCTCGGCGTTTGACGGAGTGATTGCGCAACACGCGCAAGAGCCGAGGCTCACCGAACACGCCCAGATGAACGAGGGCGAATTGGCGTCGCGGCTGGGGCTCGCGGGGTGGCCCGCCATCGCCGAGGAAACCATCATTGCCCGGGATGTGCTCATTGCCGAGAGCGTGGGTGCTGCCCTGCACATCTGTCACCTCTCGACAGCCGGTTCTGTCGACGTCGTGCGGTGGGCTAAGCAACGCGGAATCCGGGTCACCGCAGAGGTCACTCCGCACCACCTACTGCTCACCGAAGATCTCGCAGAGTCGTATGACGCACGCTTCAAGGTCAACCCGCCCCTGCGCACGTCAGAGGACGTTCTCGCCGTACGCCGCGGACTCGCCGACGGCACGATTGACATTGTGGCCACCGATCACGCGCCCCACCCGAGCGAATCCAAAGAGTGTGAGTGGGATGTTGCCGCGTTCGGCATGGTGGGACTCGAATCGGCGCTGTCGATTGTCCTCCTCACGATGGTCGAGACCGGTGAACTTACCTGGGCTGACGTCGAACGGGTCATGAGTCGCACCCCCGCACAGATCGGCCGTCTCGACTGGCAGGGGCTGAGTGTTGGTGCCCCCGCGCGACTCACGCTCGTCGATTCCGGCGCGCGACAGGTTTTTGGCACCGAGCACCTCGCGGGGCGCTCGACGAACTCACCGTATCTCGGCCGCGAATTGCCCGGGCGGATCATGTACACGGCCTTTGACGGCTACCTCACGGTTGACGACGGTTCCGTTGTGCCGGCTGACACAGTGGCCGGACACGCGCTCGACCACGCCATGAGTAGGGGTGAGGCTCGTGGATAGATTGTGGGGCGCAGCTGTCGCCGTTCTGCTGATTGCCATCATTTTCCTGCTGATGTGGCGCGGTTGGCAACGGCGCGTGCGTCGTGATGCCACCGGGATGTCGGTTGCTCAGGTTGCCACCGCAGACTTCGGTGACATCGTGGGGACGTGGAGCGGTCTCTATGTCTCGACGTCCGAAAGGCGGAACGTCTTGGAACGCATCGCCGCGCCTGGTCTCGCGTTTCGCGCTCAGGCACGCATCGTTCTTACCGAGCGGGGACTCGTGTTCGATCTGCGTGGTGAACAGCCCACGCTCATCCCGTTGGACAACCTCGACGGCGTCACCACCTCGCACTTGACAATTGACAAGGTCGTCGAGCGCGGGGGGCTCACCGTCGTTGACTGGCGGCTCGAGACCACCGGGGGGCAGCGAGAGGTCAGCAGTTTCTTCCGTCAGTCCACGGCCGAACGCGACTCTCTCATCGCGGCACTGCAGAACGTTCGTAGCTCCCAGAAAAAGGAAACCTCGTGACAACATCGTTTGATCCCGCCGTGCTCGTGCTTGAGGACGGCACCCGATACGAAGGTTTTGGGTTTGGTGCCCGGGGGGTGGTCTTCGGAGAGCTCGTCTTTGCCACGGGCATGACCGGATACCAGGAGACCCTCACGGACCCCTCCTACGCGGGTCAAATCGTGATGATGACCGCACCACACATCGGCAATACCGGAATGAACGACGCGGACATGGAGTCACGTCGAATTTGGGTATCGGGATTTGTGGTGCGGGATCCTTCCCGCGTCGTGTCGAACTTTCGCGCCGAGCGTTCATTGACCGACGACCTGGTGCGCGATGAGATTGTGGGAATCGCATCGCTCGACACCCGGGCCGTGACGCGTCACATCCGTGACAAGGGTGCCATGCGCGCCGGAATCTTCTCGGGAGCCGAGTATGCGACCTCCGCGGCAGAACAGCTGGCCCGCGTGAAGGAAGTTCCCGATATGGCCGGGCAAAATCTCTCCGACCGAGTGTCCACGGACAAGGCGTACGTCCTTGAAGCGACGACAGAGCGAGTGGGCTCGGTGGCCATTCTCGATCTGGGCGTCAAAAAATCCACCGTCGCCTACATCGCAGAGCGCGGGTTCGATGCGCACGTCGTTCCGCAGTCGATTACCGCTCCGGAGGTGCTTGCCCTCGGGGTCGATGCGCTGTTCTTCTCGAACGGTCCGGGTGACCCCGCCGCGAGTGACGCCCACGTGGAACTCTTGCGCGAGGTGCTGAAATCCGGAATGCCGTTCTTCGGCATCTGCTTCGGCAACCAACTGCTCGGTCGCGCGCTGGGCTTCGGCAC